>JBIHZO010000453.1:0-3106 GCA_044231405.1 Cypionkella sp.
TAGGCCATGGTGTAGACACGAAACCAGCCCCCGCGCATCATTTGTTCCCCTTCAAGAAACGCCGATTGACGAAGAGGAACAACAGACTGACCGCCACCACCATCATCATCGCCGAAATCGCCAGCGCCGATCCCATCGGGTAATTGTCCAGCTTTTTGTAGTTCACTTCGATCAGGTTGGCGACCAGCTTGCCCTCGGGTCCGCCCAGCAGATGCGGCGTCACATAGTCGCCGATGGTCGGGATGAACACGATCAGCACCGACGAGATCACCCCGGCCATCGACAGCGGCAGCGTGACCCGGATGAAGGTCATGAACGGCGTCTCGCCCAGATCGCGCCCGGCCTCCAGAAAGGAACGGTCGATCTTTTCCAGCGCCACAAAGATCGGCAGGATCGCAAACGGCGCATAGGCATGGGCCAGCGCCGTCACCACCGCGCCCAAAGAATAGTTGATCGCCTGCAAGGGTTCCGAAATCACACCCAGACCCAACAACGTCGAATTGACCACGCCGTTGAAGCCCAGGATCACCTTCCATAGGAAAATCCGGATCAGGTACGATGTCCAGAACGGGATGGTGATCAGGAACAGCCACAGCGACTTCTTCGACGGCGCGACGTGAAAGCTGACGAAATAGGCCACCGGGTAGGCGGTCAGCACCGTCACCGTCGTCACCGCCAGAGCCACCAGCAAGGACCGCAGCAACAGCGCGCGTGACCGCGGGTCAGACCAGACGCCCAGATACCGCGAGGCCTCGACCTGCGCACCGTCAACGGTCTTGTAGGAAATGCACTCGCCGTAATAATTGCAGGTCTGGAAATCCTTGATGATCGTCAGATAGCCGTCGGTCATGAAGCTGTAAGCAAAGATCATCGCCAGCGGGGCCGCCAGCAACAGCGTCGCATAAATCGCGGTTGGACTGATCATCAGCAGACCATTGGTCGCCTCTGACCGGCCAATCCGGCCCGAACGGGTTGATTGCGCCATCATTCCCCCTGTCATGCCATTTGCTGGCTGTTCTTATACGTTTGATCAAATTAAGCCGATCGCGAATTTCCGCGCAAGCCCAATTCCTCATCCATCTAGAACCGCAGCCGCAGCAAAGGGCAAGATGCAGAGGTCAGTTTCCGATGCGCTCGATGGCGATTGCCCGTTTTTTCAGCTCGTCATACAGCGTCGGCAGCACCCGCAGCGCCGAAACGGCCACCCGCAGCGCATCGGCGATCCGCTCTTCGCTGCCCTGTTCGGCCACGCGCCAGACCATGCGGCAGGCGACGCCATCATCATAGACGATCTCGGTCGCGCCGCTCCGCGACGTGCGCCAGCCCAGGAAATCCGCGCCGCCGTGCGGCGCGTGAAACGTGCTTTGAAGTCCCATTGTGCGGGCCTTTCTTTATCTGCCTGCTCTGATTGTAGCAAGCACCCGGGCAATCTGGTCAACAGCATTGCACCCGAACCGTTTCATGAGCCTAACATAGAGTCCTCAAAGCCACAAAACGGGCCATTTTGGCATCAATCTGGACTCGACCGCCACCGGCCCGCCACAGGCCTGACACAATCACGCCACAATTGCCTAAACCGCCATGTCCGAAGGCGGCCGCGGCAACAGATGACCCAGCGCCGCCAGCCCCGACTCGTATTGCTGGCGCGGGATATTGCCCACCACCGCCAGCCGCACCGCATTGGGCGCGCGGCCATGAAAACTGGCGTATTCATCGGCGGATCGCACCAGCACACCCTGATCCTCGGCCATCCGCGTGAAGGTCGACGCCCGCCACCCCTGCGGCAGACGCAACCAGCCAAAGGGCATCCCCGGTTGCCAAGATAAATCGAACGCTCCCAGACGATTGACCATGATCTGCAACCGCTCGGACAGGTCTTGCTGCACGCTGGCCCTGATCTCGGCACCTTGCCCAGATTGCAGCAGATCAAGGCATAACTCCGACACCGGACGCGCCAGCGCAAAGAAACTGTGCTGGGCGGTCAAACGGCCCGCTTCTCCCATGCCGGTGGGACAAACCGCATAGCCAAAGCGCAGCGCAGCCGAGACGGATTTCGACAGGCTGCCAACAAACCACACCCGTTCCGGTGCCAAGGCGCGCAGGGACGGCAGGTCCGATTGTGTCGGCGCATAGCATTCGTCCTCGATGATGTGCAGATCGTACTTGCGAGCGATGGATACAATATCGGCGCGGCGCTGCTGCCCCATCCGCGCCGTGGTCGGGTTCTGGGTTTCCGGCGTCACGCACAGAACCTGCGGGCCATGGCGACGGCAGGCCGCCTCCAACGCGTCTGGGCGCAGCCCTTCATGATCCAGTTCCACCCCCACCACCTCGGCCCTTGCGGCACGGGCGGCATAGCGAAAACCGGGATAGGACAGATCCTCGGTCAGAACCACGGGCCGATCGCCGCGCAGACAACAGTTCAAGATCAGCGCGATGCCGTTCTGCCCGCCGTGGTTCAGCATGATATCATCCGCCGCAATCGGCCCGATCATGCGGCCTGCCAGCCAATCGACCACAGCCCCACGCAGGGGACCCTCATCCGATTGCCGGGTGTATTCAAGCCATTGCGGGCCAATACCGTCGGCCATTCGCCGCAGGATCTTCGCAAACGCCTGCGCCTGCCCCACATCGGGCAAACGCGGTGCGCGCAGATCCACCCGCCCCGCCGCCACCCAAGGGTCGCGCTCGACAAACAGTGATTGCGTCGGGCCAAGGCGCGGGCGGCGGGCGGCCACAAACGTGCCACGGCCCACAGTCGCCTCCAGCAATCCCTCTTGCGTCGCAATCTGATAGGCCCGCGACACCGTGCCGGGCGTCACCGCCAGCCGGTAGGCCAGATCGCGCACAGTGGGCAGTTGCGCGCCCTCAGCCAACTCACCGGCGCGGATGGCATCCCGCAAGGCCCGGGTCAGGGCCAGATACTTGGGCGCCCCATCATCGACCAGCACGGGCAGCCATATTGTGTGCATGACAAAGTTCCTCTGGCGAGTCGAGCGGCGCTACAATACTCTGAACATAGAAGATTTTCAGACTTGTATCAATACAATTGGAAAGCCCATGTCCCAGGCCGAAACCATCGCCCTCGCCCACCGCCCGCCGCCGC
>JBIHZO010000087.1:0-10301 GCA_044231405.1 Cypionkella sp.
ATCAGATGCACAAAAATCACCGGCCCCTTGGCATAGACCCCGAACGCCAGCGCCAGCCCAAAGCCAGCCCAAGCGCGCAGCCCGCCCCCCTGCCCGATCCGCCACAAAGCCGCCACTCCGCCCAGCACGCCCAAGCCCAGCAGCGCGTCAAACATCGTGGCCGATCCGTAAATCAGAAACACCGTGAATCCTGACAAGATCACGGCCGCACTGGTACCCAGATCCTGCAAGGGCCAAAGCCTGCGCGCCAGCAGCCCGGTGCCCGCAACCATCGCCACCGCACAGGCCGGACCCACCAGCCGCGCGGCCCATTCCGAAACGCCTGTCACCAGCCAGACCAGATTGATCATCACAAACAGCAGTGGCGTCTTGTGGGTGTACATCCCGCCGTTCTTGGTCAGATGCACCGGATCGCCCGACTGCCACATCTCCCACGCCACCGACAGATAACGCGTCTCGTCGATCGGAAGCAGCGGGCGCAAGGCCACAAGCGCCATCAGCACCAAAGCCACTCCGATCAGAAGTCCCGTAAGTTTGCCTGGCATCATGCGCTCCATCCTGTTGCGCCCTTGCTAGCGCAGTCAGGCCGCGCGGTCCACATCGGTGAAATCGCGCGGAACGATGCGTGAAAACCGACACCCTTGGTCGGTAAAGCTACGACAAAAGCCACAAACGGCATTATCCAAAGACAAAGGGCCAGGCCCGCCACCGTTTTGGAAGGATTCCGCATGAAAACCCATACCCGCGTTCTTGTCATCGGCGGCGGCGTTGTCGGCTGTTCGGTTCTGTATCACCTGACCAAGCTGGGCTGGTCGGACGTGATGCTGGTGGAACGGTCCGAGTTGACCAGCGGATCCACCTGGCACGCAGCTGGCGGCTTTCACACGCTGAACGGCGACACCAACATGGCGGCGCTGCAGGGCTATACCATTCGGTTGTACAAGGAACTGGAGGCAATCACCGGCATGTCCTGTGGCTTGCACCATGTCGGCGGCATCACCTTGGCCGACAACGTCGAACGCTTTGACATGCTGAAGGCCGAACGCGCCAAGCACCGCTACATGGGGCTGGACACCGCCATTCTGACGCCTGCCGAGGTGGAGCAGATGACCGATGGCATGGTGAACACGGCGGGTATTCTGGGGGCATTGTATGATCCTCTGGACGGCCACCTTGACCCCTATGGCACCACCCATGCCTATGCGAAGGCCGCAAAAATGGGCGGGGCAGAGATTGTGCTGCACAACCGCGTGCTGGAAACCAACCCGATGCCGGACGGGTCTTGGCAGGTGGTGACGGAAAAAGGCACGATCATTGCCGAACATCTGGTCAATGCGGGCGGGCTTTGGGCGCGCGAAGTGGGCGCGATGGCGGGGGTTTATCTGCCGCTGTTGCCGATGGCGCACCAGTATCTGGTGACGGATGACATCCCCGAAATCGTCGCCCGTGGGGGCCGTGAGTTTCCGCATGTGATGGATCCGGGCGGCGAGTCTTACCTGCGCCAAGAGGGCCGTGGCTTCTGCATCGGCTTTTATGAAAAGCCCTGCGAAGCGTGGTCTTTGGACGGGACGCCCTGGACGTTCGGGCAAGAGTTGATGAACGAAGCCTATGACAAGATTGCCGATTCCGTCGAGTTCGCCTACAAACGCTTCCCGGCGCTGGAACGCGCCGGCGTCAAGCGCGTGATCCATGGGCCGTTTACCTTCTCGCCCGATGGCAACCCGCTGCTGGGTCCGGTTCCCGGCTTGCGCAACTACTGGTCGGCTTGCGCAGTGATGGCGGGCTTCAGCCAGGGCGGCGGCATGGGTCTTTCACTGGCGCAGTGGATCATCCACGGCGAGGTGGAACGCGATCCCCGCGGCTTTGACGTCAGCCGTTTTGGCAACTGGACCACCCCCGGCTACACCGTGCCGAAGGTGATCGAGAATTATCAGACGCGCTTTTCGGTCTCTTTCCCGAACGAGGAAAAGCCAGCCGCGCGGCCCTTCCGCACCACGCCGATGTATGACACCAACACCGCCATGCGCGCGGTTTGGGGGCAGCAATACGGGCTGGAAGTGCCAAACTATTACGCCCTGCCCGGCGAGCCCTTGTATGAAACCCCGACGTTCAAGCGGTCAAACGCCTGGGAGGCGACCCGTCAGGAAGTGATGGCGGTGCGCAACGGGGTTGGTATCAACGAAGTCCAGAACTTTGGCAAATACCGCATCACTGGCCCCAATGCCCGCGCCTGGCTGGACCGGATCATGGCGGGCCTGATCCCGAAACCGGGGCGGCTGTCGCTGACACCGATGCTGGCGGACTCTGGCAAGATCATCGGCGATTTTACGGTGTCCTGCCTGTCGGAAACCGAATTCCAGCTGACCGCAAGCTATGGGGCCCAAGGCTGGCATGGGCGCTGGTTTGAACAGCACATGGAGGACGGCGTTTCGGTCGAGAACATCTCGGACGCACGGTCGGGCTTCCAGATCGCAGGCCCCAAAGCGCGGGAATTGCTGGCGCGGGTGACGCGCAGCGATGTCTCCGGGGATGCCTTCAAATTCATGGACGTGCGCCGGATGACGGTGGGCATGGCCAATTGCATCGTGCAGCGCGTCAGCTACACCGCCGATCTGGGGTATGAGATTTACACCGATCACATGTCGGTGCGCCACCTTTGGGACACGCTGAACGCCGCCGGGGCCGACCTTGGCCTGCGCGCCTTCGGGATGCGGGCGATGATGTCCTTGCGGCTGGACAAGTGGTTCGGATCCTGGGGGCGCGAGTTCAGCCCGGATTATACGCCCTGCGAGACGGGTCTGGACCGCTTCATCCGTTGGAACAAACCCGTGGAATGGATTGGCAAGGCCCCGGCAATGGCCGAAAAGGCAGCGGGGCCGAAGCGGCGACTGGTGTCCTTTGTGGTCGAGGCGACGGATGCCGACGTAGTGGCATGGGAGCCGATCTGGCTGGACGGTGATGTGGTCGGGTTCTGCACCTCGGGTGGGTTCTCGCATTACACCGGGCTGTCGGTGGCGCAGGGGTTCCTGCCTGCGGACAAGGTGGCGGAAGGTCTGGCGGTTGAAATCGAAATCCTTGGCGTGAAGCACAAGGCGCGGGTGCATCTGGCACCGCTGTTTGATGCCGATGGGGCAAGGATGCGCGGGTAAAGGACGGCCCCCGCGCCTTGCGGGGGCAAAACCGCTGCGGCGCAGCGATTTCAGTCGTCACGCCAAATCCGCAAGGATGTGGCCTGACGTCACGGTCACGGCTTCACTTGACCCCTGCCGCCCTTTCGCCCACCCTGCGGCGATGACCCTGACCATCCTGATCCCCGCCGCAGGCAATGCCACCCGGATGCGCGGCGGCGACAAACTGCTGGAGCCCGTGGCGGGTGAGCCGATGTTGCGCCGTCAGGCCCGCATTGCGCGGTCGGTGTGCGCCCAGGTCATCGTCACGTTGCGCGACCCCGATCCGGCGCGGATGGGGTGTTTGCAGGGGGTGGACGTGACCACCCTGTCTGTGCAGGGTGCGGCCGAAGGCATGGCAGCCTCGATCCGTGCCGGGGCTGTGCGGACTGTGGGGGCGCTGATGATCCTGCCTGCGGACATGCCGGAAATCACCGCCGTTGATCTTCAGACGCTGATCGCCGCCTTCGATCAGAGCTGCATCCTGCGCGCCACCGCCCGCGACGGCACCCCGGGCCATCCTGTGATCTTTCCGGCTGATCTGCTGGCAGAGCTGGCTGCGCTGCAGGGCGACGAAGGTGGCCGCGCAGTGGTGCAACGTCACCGGGACCGCGTCCACCTGATCGCGCTGCCCGATCAGCATGCAACGCTGGATCTGGACACGCCAGAGGCTTGGGCGCAGTGGCGGGTGCAGCGGGGCTGAGGCGGGCGGTTTTCCAATCTCCCACGCCGGGGTGGCGAGAGTTCTGGCGCGCGGTTTGGCACGGCTTGATTCAGGCCAGCAGCAACACCTGGGCCTCATGCGCCTTCAGCGACAGGCGGGCGGATTGGTAAGCTTTGCCTTCCACCATAAGTTCGGGGAAAAGTTCTGCGATTTCCTGACGTTGGGCAGCGTCCATCGCCGACAGCATGCGGTCGGCAGGTTGAAAGCTTTCGCTCCAGGATCCGTTGGCACAGATGATCTCGTGGCGATCCAGCAGCAGGTGGATGTAAGTCACTCCGGTGGGCAAGGTATGCTGCACGCCGGCAAGGGCGGTCAAATGGGTGGCGGCGACCAGCACTTCGGCCTCTCCAAACAGCATCTCGGGGCCAGCGCCTTCGATCAGCATACGGTGCTGCGGCGACACCAAAGTGTCGCGCAGGGGCAGACCGTGGCCCAAGGCCCCCTGCCCGATCTGCACGGGGCGCAGGTTCGGGCGCACGATCAGATCGGCCAGCCCCAGATTGCGGGTGCCAATCCAGCGGACCGGCTGCAAGCCTGCGTCGCGGGTCAGCACCAGATCGCCCACCCGCAGGGTTTCCACAGCCACCTCGCCCCGATCGGTGGAAATCATCACACCGGGGGTGAAGCAGGGGATGACCTGTTCAATGTTCGAGAAGGTCATGGTGCCGATCACGGCTCCGGCACCATTCAGGAATTCGACCGTGCCGTTTTCCGTGTTGAACGGATCGTAGATGACATTGGTCAGCGTCCAACCCCAGGAGGTCAGATCGAGAACGTCAATGTCGGTGCTGCCGATGTCTTCGCTGCCATCGGCGACGTCGCCATAGGCGTTGGCGTTGAACTCCTGCACGATGCGGTCGCTGTCCTGACCGCCAATGAGCGTGTCTGTTCCGGCATCAAAACCGATGGTGTCATTGCCCGCACCGGCGTCAATGCTGTCATTGCCCAGCCCGCCGTAAAGCGCATCCACACCCGCGCCGCCGAACAGATGATCGTTGCCGTCGTCGCCATGAGCGGTGTCATCGTCATCGCCACCGTCGACCGTGTCGTTGCCGGTGCCGCCGTACAGCGTGTCTCGGCCGGTCTGACCCTGCACATTGTCATCGCCCGACCCGCCATAGGCCAGATCGTTGCCGGCGCCGCCGCGCACAAAGTCGTTGTCCGCTTCGCCATGAAGCAGGTCGTCGCCCAGCGAGCCGCGCAGGTCATCAACGCCGTCACCGCCGTACAAAGTGTCATTGTCGTCGCCGCCGTCGAAGGAATCATTGCCCAGACCACCATAAATCCAGTCCGCGCCCGCGCCACCGTTCAGGGCGTCATTGCCGTCTTCGCCGTAAACGCTGTCCGCCCCCAGACCGCCGTCGAAGTAATCGTCGCCCGCGCCACCCGACAGGCTGTCGTTGCCATCGTCGCCCAGCAATTGATCATCGCCGATGCCGCCGAACAGCTGGTCGTCATCGCTGCCGCCTGACAGAATGTCGTTGCCATCGGCGCCGGTCAGGGTGTCGTTGCCAGCCTCGCCCGACAGGCTGTCATCGCCCGCGCCGCCGTCCAGCAGATCAAGCCCTGCGCCGCCCAGAATGGTGTCACGGTCGGTGCCGCCGTACAGATCATCGTCACCGCCACGGCCATTCAGGATATCGTTGCCCGCGTTGCCGTAAAACACGTTGGTATAGGCAGACCCCGGCACGGTGGAAAAGCCGTCAAAACCCAGCAGGGTGTCGTCAAAGGCCGAGCCGAACAGACCGTCGATGCCCGACAGCGTGTCGCCCGCCGCGTGGCCGCCAAGGCCCGTGCCGGCTGCCAGATCGACATTCACCGCGGCGTCGGATGCGGTGTAATCGGCATGATCCATGCCGCCGCTGCCGCCAAGACTGTCTGCCCCAAGGCCGCCGGTCAGTGTGTCATCGCCGTCGCCGCCATCCAGCACATCATTGCCGTCGCCGCCAAACAACTGGTCGTTGCCGGTATCACCGGTCAGCACGTCGTTGCCCGCGTCGCCAGTCAGGCTGTCATGGCCCGCACCGCCCGCCAGCGTGTCATTGCCATCGCCACCGGTCAGAGTGTCGTCGCCGTCGTCGCCCAGCAGGCTGTCGTTGCCCGCGTCACCCGCAATGGCGTCATTGCCCAAACCGCCCGACAGGGTGTCATTGTCTGCACCGCCCGACAGCGTGTCATTGCCCGCGTCGCCAAACAGGCTGTCATTGCCGACATCGCCAGTGATCGCATCATTGCCGTCGTCGCCGTAAAGCGTGTCATCGCCGCCAGCGGCGGCCGCGACGTTCAAAGGCGTGGTGTTGACGTAGTATTCGTAGAACAGCCCGTTGCCGGTGGTGCCAGTCGAGTTCAGCGCCAATGTGGTGTAGGGCACGTTGATGACCAAAGTGCCGACAGTCGTCGAACTTGCGCCACCGCCGGTGCGCACGATCTGGCCCGCACCGTTGATGGAATAGATGCTGGCACCGGTGAAGGTCACCATGCCGGAACTGACCGCGGTGTTCAGGTTGATCACAGCGCCGTCGAGGGTCACAGTCAGCGTCTCGTTGCCATTGATCGCGTTGAACCCTATCCGACCGCCCGCGATCTGCGAGCTGGCGGTGTGGGTGTGGGTTTCGGTGCTGTCGCCGTTGCCAAGGTTGTAGCCGGTCAGCGTGCCACTGGTGCCAGTGGACAGGTTGTTGTCGCCCGACACCGTTTGCACCGAGAAATTAGGGCGGCCAGAGGTGCCGGTCACGGTGAAGGTGGTGCCGGTGATCTCGGTGTAGGCGGGGGTGTAGGTGGTGGCTGTGCTGGCCACGCCGCCGGTCAGGGTGTCATCGCCCAAGCCGCCATGGATCAGGTCGTTGTCGGACCCGCCGTCGATGCTGTCATTCTCGGTGCCGCCGTCCAGCGTGTCATTGCCGTTGCCGCCAAACAGCTGGTCATTGCCCGCGCCGCCGTAAACATTGTCACGGCCAAGCCCGGAGGTGACGGTGTCATTGCCGACGCCTGCCAGCACATAGTCATCCTGCCCGGTGCCGCCCGCGTAGCCGGTGGCATCGCCGTTGTCGATGCGGTCGCCGTCAGGGTCAGCGGTGTAGCTGCCGTTGATGTTGTCATTGCCTGTGGTGCCGTCAACGATGCCATCGCCGGCGAAGGCCACGCCACCCTCGACCGCCATCGAATAGACGCCCGCCGGATCGTTGGTGTCAAAGTCATTGCTGGCGTAGGTTGTCAGAACGGCCGGATCGCCCGAGCCTTCGGCCAGGGTTTGGGTGGTGCCGTTGGTGGTGCCCACCACCGCCGCCCCAGAGCCGCCGTTGGTGAAGCCGATGTTGTTGTACAGATATTCGACGTTGAAATCACCACCGCCAAGGCTGGTGATCTGCATCTGGAAATTGACAGTGCCCGCGGCGGAATAGGCCCCCACATTGGCCCAGGTGATGGTCATCTTGCCATTGGTGGCGTCCATGTCCCAATAGATTTCGCCCACCGTGCGAATATCGATATCGGTCCAGTACGCCGCCAGCGCGGGCTGGCCGAGCGAGGTCAGCGCGCCTGGCGTATAGCTGGTGACGCCAGAGCCAAAGCTTATCAGGCCGTTGGTGCTGAGATAGACGTTGGTGTAACTGGTGCCGCCAAAGTTGATCCCACCCGCCCCAAAAACCGAGGTGACGTTGATCTGAGTGAAGCCGTCATCCAGGTTGCCAGTGTAGCTGGAGGTGCGAAACGACTGTTCGCCGTAGCCTGATGCCCCGCCCAAACCTGTGTAAAGCGTTGCCATCGCTTAGGCCCCCGCACGCGCAACGGCAGTGCAGCACAGGCAGCGGGATGAGTTCAGCAGTACGGGCACGACGACACCATTCCAGTTTCGTTGAACCCAGAAATAATGGTCGGTCGTGGTCCAAATGTGGCAAGACTTGGGTTTGTTTCCGGCACACGCACAATGCGGTGAACCGTTTCCGGTTCAGTGCATCGTGCGGCGCTTTTGCCCGGTTCAGGTGCGCAACAAGACCTGAGCCTCCTTCGCCTTCAGTTTCAGACGGGCGGCGGGATAGGTCATGCCAATTGCCAACTGCGGGAACAGCGCCAGGATTTCGCCGCGTTGTGCGCTGTCCAGCCCGCTCATCGTTTGCAAGCCGGGCTGGAAGCTTTCGGACCACGTGCCATCGGCCCTTACGATTTCGTGCTGATCAAACAGGATATGGATATAGCTGACACCCTGCGCTGGCTGCACGCGGGTGATCCCCGCCATACCGACCATATGGGTTGCGGCCACCAGCACCTCGTGTTCGCCAAACAGCAGCTCGGCGCGCGGCCCGGTCATCAGCATGCGGTGCTGTGGGCTGACCTTCATGTTGCGCTCTGGCAGGTTTGTGCCCAGCGCGCCCTTGGCGATCTGCACCGGGGCAAAACGTGGCTCGGCACAAAGGTCCGCGCCCGTCAGATCACGGCGACCAATCCAGCGGATCGGCTGGTAGCCGTTGTCGCGGGTCAACACGGCGTCCCCTTCGCACAGATCCTCGACCGCGACTTCGCCGCGACCCGTCAGGATGAGGGTGCCGGGGGTAAAGCAGGCGACGACATTCTCGATGTTGGTAAAGCTGATGGTGTCGACCACAGCGCCAAAGGCATCGAGGAATTCAACCGTGCCGTTTTCCGGGTTCATCGCGTCATAGATGACATTGGTGGCAGGATGACCGTAGGCAGTCAGATCCAGCGTGTCATAGTCATCGCCGCCCTCGCCGCCATCAACGACATCGCCCGCGCCACCGTAGAAGAAATCGCGGTCGTCGCCGCCCAGCAGCGTGTCGTTGCCGTCACCGCCGGTCAGCGTGTCATTGCCCAGCGCGCCGTCCAGCGTGTCATCGCCAATCCCGCCATCGACAAGGTCGGCATTGTCGCCCGCATCGACAAAGTCATTGCCGACGCCGCCAAACAGGCTGTCATCGCCATCGCCGCCGTCCAGTTGGTCATCGCCCCCGTCGCCAAAAACGGTGTCATTGTCGGCCCCGGCAGTCAGAATATCCGCGCCGTCGCCCCCGCCGATGGTGTCCGCGCCAGCGCCGCCGTCAACCGTGTCATCGCCCCCATCGCCAAACAGCGCGTCATTGCCATCGCCGCCGGAGATGAGGTCATTTTCGGTGCCGCCATCGACCAGATCGTCATTGGCGCCACCGTAGATGCTGTCGACGCCGCTGCCACCGGCCAGGGTGTCGTTGCCCTCGTTGCCGATCAGGCTGTCATTGCCATCTGCGCCGATCAGGACATCATCGCCCAAACCACCCCCCAGAGTGTCACCACCGCTGCCGCCGTCCAGAATGTCGTCGCCCGCGTCGCCTGCCAGAATGTCATGGCCGGTCTGACCAAAAACGGTGTCGTTGCCATCACCGCCAAACACCGAGTCACCCCCGGTGCCGGCATCAACAAGATCATTGCCCGCGCCCGCAGTGATGATGTCGTCGCCTGCGTAGCCGTAGATGGTGTCAGTGTCGCCATCGGAGCCGTCGATCTGATCACCGTGGAAATCGACAAAGCCAGCGCCCATCACATCACTGCCCGAGGTGCCGTCCACGATCAGATCTGGGGCATGGGGGATGCCCATGGCGTGCAAAGCTTCGCGGCTGTTGATGGTGGTCGGGTCGATGCCAGTCAGCGTGACGCTTTCGCCGTTCGGGAAGGTCAGCACCGCATTGCCAAACCCGTCATCGCTGACCACAACGTCATCGGTGTTTACAGGCGCGCCCAGCGCATCGGTCAGGCCGGTGACGTTCAACCGGTCCAGCCCGGTGAAGGTGCCGTTGCCCGTGTTGATCGGGCCTTCAAAACTGCCAACCGTATCCGCGCCAGCGCCATCGGCCAGAACCACCGTGTCAATGTCGCCGCCAACCGGGCCCAGATCGAAGGTGTCATTGCCCGCGCCACCGTTGACAGTGTCGTTGCCTTCGCCGGTGATGACATGGTCGTTGCCAACCGAGCCGATAACCATGTCATTGCCCGAACCCAGCGCCACCAATTCGATCTGGCTGAAGGTCAGGGTCTGACCATTCGACGTGAGGGTGCCGTCTTCGGTGGTCGCACCTGCAGACAGGTCAAGCACCGAATCGGCTGTTACCATCACCGCGTCCAGCCTATCGCCCGCCGTCTCGCCGGTTTCGCCGCCGACCAGGGTGTCGGTACCGAAACTGTCGATCACCGCCAGTTGGTCATCACCAGAGCCGCCATAGATCAGGTCCGCACCGCTGCCGCCGGTGATGGTGTCGCTGCCATCATTGCCATGCAGGGTCACGCCCGAGGTGGCGGCCGCCGCATCGACGAAGTCATTGCCCTGGGTCAGGTTCATTGCCTCGATCTCGGCGAAGGTGGTCGAGCCCGAGCCAATGGCATTGATCGTGCCCGCCTCGTTGCCGGTGTAAACCACCCAAGCCGCA
>JBIHZO010000454.1:0-3103 GCA_044231405.1 Cypionkella sp.
GCAGTCCATTCATGTCGGTTCTGAAAGAGTTCTTCCATTCGGCCCCTTTGGACGATGGGGATGCCGTCACCGGCCACTATTTTGAAGTCGCATCAGGCGACAAAGCCCGCCCTCAGGTCTGGGCCTATACTGCGGCTCTGTCCCACGCGCCGGGCGATACTTTGGCACTGCATGCCATGTCTTCGGACCCTTCGGCGCAGTTGACCATTGCCCGCGACGGGCTTTCGCCGGAAACCGTGGTCACGACAACTATTGCCACCCGCTTCGCCACAACGCCCAATCAGTGCTCTGTCACCGGCTGCGATTGGCCGCAGGCCTTTGCGATGACCATCCCGCAAGCTTGGCAAAGCGGCGTTTATGTTGTGACGGTCACCGTTCCGGGCCATTCCTCACAAACGATGTTTGTGGTGCGGGCGCCAGAGCCGCGTGCGAAAATCCTGATGCTTCTGGCGACAGGAACATGGTGCGCATACAATGACTGGGGCGGGTCAAACCATTACCAAGGCATCACCGGCCCGATGCAGGCAGACTTTGCGCCCGATGTCAGCCTGCTGCGGCCTTGGGCCAAGGGCTTTGTGGCGTGGCCCGCCGACGCGCCGCGTATCCCCTACGCCTCGCCTTTGCTGACCAAACCGCGCTATCCGCATATGGAATATGCGCGTGCCAAGGGGGTGTCGAAGAAATACGCCAGCTCTGGCTGGGCGGCGTTCGAACGGCCCTTTGCGCTGTGGTGCGAAGGGCAAGGCATCGCGCTGGACTATGCGACACAGCATGATCTGCACCGTGATCCGGAGGCTTTGCGCGGCTATGACCGCGTGCTGATCGTCGGCCATGACGAATACTGGACATGGGAGATGCGCGACCATCTGGAGGCTTGGGTGGATGCGGGCGGTCATCTGGCACGGTTCGCGGGCAATTTCTTCTGGCAAACCCGGCTGTCGGACGATCTGCTGACCCAGACTTGCTACAAAACCACCGCCGAAGACGCGGACCCGCTGGCCGACACCAACCGTTTGACCAGCTATTGGGACAACCCCGCCGTCGGCCGTCCTGCCGTGGCGACGATGGGCCTGACCGGATCGGCGGGCGTCTATGCCGGCTGGAGCCGCTGCGCTGCACATGGCTCGGGTGGCTTCTCGGTCTATCGCCCCGAGCATTGGTCGATGAAGGACACCGGCCTTGGTTATGGCGACATTCTGGGGGCTGCTTCGAAGATATTTGCCTATGAGGTGGACGGCATCGACCACACCATGACCCAAGGCTTGCCCTTTGCGGTGCCCGGCGCGGGCCTGCAAGGCGATCTCAGCATTGTCGGCCTGTCACCTGCCACCACCTTGTCTTTTTCCACTGGCCCGCAGGACCGCGATGCATTCATCGGGGCGGGCGATGCAGAGGATCTTGCACAGCGGCTTTATGGCGGCGTCACTGCGGATGCGGTGGCAAGGGCGTCACGCGGCAATGGCTGCATGGCCGAGTACCGCCGGGGCAGGGGGGCGGTGTTCAACGCAGGGTCTTGCGAATGGGTTGCGGGTCTGATTGCCCGCGAACGGACCGTCGAACAGGTGACGCGCAATGTGCTGCTGGGGGACTGGCCGTAAAGCGTCATTCTGCCCAACAGGCGTGATCTGATTGCGCGGCTGCGCCGCATTGTTTTGGTCTCGACTGCGCCTTGCGGCTGCGTCTCGGGCGCTTTGGATATTTTGGCCAATGTGAAAGGGTTTCATCTTGGCCCAAATATCCCCGCCGGAGGCTTCTGGTGCTGGTAAGGTCACCACGCCCGCAGAACCGCCTCCAGATTGTCACCCAGTTCGGGGCAAAGGTAGCCGCCTGCCTGTACGATCACAGTTGGCAGGCCCATCGCCTGCACCGCACGTCCGATCTTTGCGAAACCGGGTGTGGTGACGCACAGCCCGGCAAAGGGGGCGCCTGCAAACGCTTCAAGACCGAGCGCCAGCACCAGCGTATCCGCGCCCCAGTCCTGCACATTTGCGATGCCTTGCGTCAGGGCCAGCAGAAAGCCTTCATCCCCCGTGCCGCGCGGCAATGGCAGGTTCAAGTTGGCTCCCAAGCCCGCACCTTCGCCAGTCTCAGATGCGTAGCCCCAGAAGAACGGGTAGAACCGTTGGGGATCGGCATGGATCGACACCGTCAGCACATCGCCCCGAGTGTAGCACATGCCTTGGGTGCCGTTGCCTTGGTGCAGATCGACATCCAGAATGGCCACCCGTCGCCCGGCATCCGTCAGCCGCTGGGCGGCGATGCCTGAGTTGTTCAGATAGCAAAAACCGCCCGCCAGTTCGGCAAAGGCATGGTGCCCCGGAGGGCGGCAGAGGGCATAGGCGGCGGGTTCGCCCACCAACATCAGATCGGCGGCGCGGATGGCGGTTTGCGCGATGGCATAAGCCGCGCCCCAGATCTGTGCCGCGATCGGGCAAGAGGTGTCTGTCATGTGAAACCCGGCCTGCCCCACCGCCGAAAGCGAATAGCCATCGCTGCGGTTGGCGGGGTGAATGTTCGGGATCACCTCGGGCGAGGCACCTTCAATGCGCGTCCATCGGGCGTGTATTCCTTGCAGGACCGTCAGATAGCGTCGAGGATGCACCGCAGCAATCGGGTCAAGCCCGGCATCGCGGGGCTGCACCACGCCTCCCCCCATGCGGTTTGCTGCCGCCAGCAGGGCATCGATCCGCGCGGGTTTTTCGGGACAGGGCTGCGCCGCGCCCGACGACAGAAACATCTGCGGATCATGCGCGCGTTGGGCTTCATCGCACACCGTGATCAGGGCTGTTGCAGCGCGCGCAGGCCCTCACCTTCCAGAATAAACGGGTCGGCGGTGTCGCGCAGGGCAAAACCGAGCGATTGGTAAAAGCCGATGGCGGGCGCGTTGCTGCGCTTGACCATCAGCGCCATGAAGCCGGGCTGCCAATCCTGCGCCGCAGCCATGGCCGCCGCGAGAAGGCCGCGCCCCAGCCGCTTGCCGCGCGCGGCGGGGCGCAGGTAGATGTCTTGCACAAAGACCCCCATCGCGCCGCGCCAGCTGGAGTATTCCGGCAAGAACAAGCAAAAGCCCAGCGCCAAGGCCTGTTCCTCCGCCAGCACCACG
>JBIHZO010000088.1:0-10294 GCA_044231405.1 Cypionkella sp.
GGAATTTCGTCGTCCATATCGGACCGACCGCCGCCGCCAGCACCGCCAGCCGCGCCGCCGCCGTACCCCCCGGCACCGCCACCCGAAGCGCCACCACGGGCATAGCCACCACCGCCGCCACCGGAGGCGCCGCCGCCTTGGTCTTCATAGCCGCCACGCTCTTCGTAGCCAGCCCCGCCACCGCCACCGCCGCTATCGCCACGGCCGCCCAGCAGCGTCAATTCACCCCGGAACTGCCGCAGCACCACTTCGGTGGTGTAGCGTTCGGCCCCCGACTGGTCCTGCCATTTGCGGGTCTCCAGCGCGCCTTCGATGTAAACAGTGGAGCCTTTTTTCAAGTATTGCTCGGCCACCTTGCCCAGCGCCTCGTTGAAAATCGCCACGCTGTGCCATTCGGTGCGCTCTTTGCGCTCACCAGTCTGCTTGTCGCGCCAGGTGTCGGATGTGGCGATGCGCAGGTTCACCACCTTGCCGCCGTTGGGAAAAGACCGCACCTCGGGATCACGGCCCAGATTGCCGACGATGATGACCTTGTTGACGCCTGCCATGTCACTCTCCCTGATTCGATGACGTTCCGGCACTGTCGCCGGAATGGGTTAACCAAACCTATATCGCGCCGTTTGCGCCGTCGCAACCAAGCCGGATTCTGCCCATCCGGGGCTACGGAGGCCTTGAGGTCTGTGGCCATACACCCCCTGCCAGACCCGTCTGGACCCAAGAGCCATGGAAATTTGCACAGGCTGGGCTTGCATCGGGGGGCGTTGCGGGGCCCTGAGCCGCCTCAATGCACCCTCGGACGAAATGGCGAGCGACGGTGACAATTTGCACCGAAATCGGGACAATAATCGCCCCTGCGACGGCAATGCTGGTTTCTTTGGCCTCTGCGGCGCGAAACCGTGGCGTCGATCCCATCGGACATGAGCGGATGGATCTGGGGTTGCAGGTGCTGGGATATGATGTCCGCAAGATGATTGCCTGTGATGGCAGTACCGACAGCGGGTATCAGATCTGCGCCGTCAAGGATGGGTGGGGGGGTGACCCTGATGCCCGACGACACCCTGCGCTTTGTGCCCCCTGTGATTGTGGGCGCGCCAACGGACGGATGATCCCGCCTGTCCTGCGGGCAGAGTCTGGCAGGCCATTGCCAAACCCGCTTTGACGCATTGGAAAACCGACAGGAATTGGCTAGACTATCACAGGGTTGGTGTTTGGAGCGGCAAATGCGCTTGAGTCGGTTTGGTCTTTTGGGCTTGGGCGCGGTGTTGGCCTTGGGCATCGGCTTTGCAGGCGCGGTTGCGGTGCAAGCCGAAGGGCTGAAGCTGTCGGGCTCCAAGAAGAACCGGGCGTCGCTGTTCAAATCGCAGACGTCCTTGCTGGATGGTCGGTTGTCAACGCAATACGACGGCTCGGCCCGGTTGCGGCCGGATTACAAGAAAGAAGCCGCGTCTGCAGACAGCACCCAAGTCAGCTATCGCGGCAATTACAGGGGCGCTTATTTGGAAGTGGCCCGTGCGGCGGCGCGCAAACATGGCGTGCCAGAGGATCTGTTCTTGCGGCTGGTGCAGCAGGAAAGCGGCTGGAACGCCGGGGCTGTGTCGCACAAAGGCGCCACCGGGCTGGCGCAACTGATGCCCGGCACCGCGGCACGGCTGGGGGTGGACCCTGCGGTGCCCGAGCAGAATCTGGAGGGTGGCGCGCGTTATTTGCGCATGATGTATGACCGCTTTGGCAGCTGGCGGCTGGCACTGGCCGCCTACAATGCCGGACCGGGGGCTGTGGAACAGCACGGAGGCATCCCGCCCTATACCGAGACGAAAAACTATGTGAAGGCGATATTGGGATAGGATATGCTGCATCCCAGCGCGCAGCCGCCTTTTTGCATTCACATTGGCTCAAATATCCCCGCCGGAGGCTCTTGCGGTGGGGATATTTGGGCCAGGATGAATGCAACGATCAGGGCGGGTGAGCAACCCGCCCCTGCGCAGAGTTATTCCGCTGCCATCTTGATCACTGGTTCCATCGTGGCCAGAACCTCTGCCGACAGGTGGCATTTCAGCTGATGGCCACCGGCCAGGGTTTGCACGGGCGGCACCTCGCGGTCACACAGACCATTCGGCACTTGCGATTTCCAGCGGCAGCGGGTCTGGAACGGGCAACCGGGCGGCGGGTTCATCGCCGAGGGGATGTCGCCTTCCAGCACGATGCGTTTGCGGATGACCTTGGTGTCGGCGATGGGCACCGCCGACAGCAGTGCCTCGGTGTAGGGGTGGTAGGGCGGTTGGAACACCTGATCGGTGGTGCCCATCTCGACCACATGGCCCAGATACATCACCATGACCCGGTCGCTGAGGTAGCGGACGATGGACAGGTCGTGGCTGATGAACAGCAGGGTGGTCTTGTTCTCGCGCTGAATGTCCATCAACAGGTCGGTGACGGCGGCTTGCACCGACACATCGAGGGCGCTGACGGGTTCATCGGCGACCACCACCTTGGCACCACCGGCAAAGGCGCGGGCGATGCCGACGCGCTGCTTCTGCCCGCCAGACAGTTGGCGCGGCATGCGTTCGGCAAAGGCGCGCGGCAGTTTCACAAGGTCCAGCAGTTCCAGCATGCGGGCATGGCGCGACTCGTCCGAAGTGCCCTGCTTGAAGATTTCCAGAGCGCGGATGATCTGGCGGCCAACGTTCATCGACGGGTTCAGGGTGTCGAATGGGTTCTGGAACACCATCTGCACCGAGGACACCGTGTCGATGTTGCGCTTGGTGATCGGGGTGGACTGCACGTTTTCGTCAAACAGCATGATGCTGCCAGATGTGGCGGTTTCCAGTCCCATCAGCACCTTGGCGAAGGTGGATTTGCCACAACCTGACTCACCCACAATGGCAAGGGTTTCGCCTTCGCGGGCCTCGAAGGACAGGGTTTCATTGGCTTTGACCACCTTGGTGGTGCCGCCGCCAAACGAGCCGCCCGAGACGGAATAGTATTTTTTCAGATCCTCCATCTTCAGCACCACTTTGCCGATCGGGGTCTTTTCCTTTTGCGCCTTGGCCTTCAGGGGGGCGTTCCAGTCAATCTCGGTCCATTTCAGGCAGCGCGAAGCGTGGCGGTCATCGCCGGGCACGGGTGACATGGTGATTTCGGCGGCATCACAGCGGCCGGCCTGAAAGTAGTCGCAGCGGGGGCCAAAGTTGCAGCCATTCGGGCGTTCATGCGGCAGAGGAAAGTTGCCGGGGATCGCCACCAGCGGGTGCGAGTTCTTGTCGGCACCGGGCAAGGGGATAGAGCGGAACAGCGCCTGCGTATAGGGGTGGCGCATCTTGTCGAAGACCTGAATGACGTTGCCGGTTTCCACCGCCTCACCGGAATACATCACGCACAGCCGGTCGCAGACGTCCAGGATCAGGCCAAGGTTGTGGCTGATGAACAGCATCGAGGTGCCGTATTTGTGGCCCAGATCCTTGACCAGATCGACGATCCCCGCCTCCACCGTCACATCGAGCGCGGTGGTGGGTTCATCCAGAATCAGCAGCGCGGGCTTCGACATCAGCGCCATTGCGATGACGATGCGCTGTTGCTGGCCGCCGGAAAGCTGGTGCGGATAGGCGTGCAGGATGCGGTCGGGATCGGGCAGGCGCACATCGGCGACAATCTGGCGGGCCAGCGCCCAGGCATCCGCCTTGGCCATGCCCTGATGGATCATCGGCACCTCGGCCAACTGCGCGCCGATCTTCATCGCGGGGTTCAGCGAGGCCATCGGTTCCTGGTAGATCATCGCGATTTCAGAGCCGCGGATGTGGCGCAGCTCTTCTTCTGTCATATGGGTCAGATCGCGGCCCTTGAACTTGATGCTGCCGCCGACGATGCGCCCGTTCTTGCCCAGATCGCGCATGACCGCCAGCGCAACGGTGGATTTGCCGCAACCGGACTCGCCCACCAACCCCATCGACTCGCCGGCCATCACCGTGCAGGAAAAATCCATGACGGCGGGGATTTCACGCAGGCGGGTGAAGAAGCTGATCGAGAGGTTTTCAATCTCGAGGATGGGTTTGGATGGGTCCCAGGATGTGTCAGTCATGGCTAGCCTCGCTTTGGCGGAGAGGACGGAGCGGGGGCCAGCCCCCGCACCCCCGGGATATTTGAACCAAGATGAAACCGGGGGCGGTTTTCAATCCTTGAGGCTTTCTTCACGCAAGCCGTCGGCCAACAGGTTCAGGCCGAGGACCAGGCTCATCAGGGCAAGGGCCGGGGTGATGGCGGGGTGCAGGTAGAGCGACAGCAGTTTGCGGCCATCGTCGATGGTGGAGCCCCAGTCGGGGGATTCGGGCGACACGCCCAGACCGAAGAACCCCAGCGTGCCCAGCAGGATCGTGGTGTAGCCGATGCGCAGGCAGAAATCGACGATCAGCGGCCCACGCGCGTTGGGCAGGATTTCCCACAGCATGATATACCACGCCCCCTCGCCACGGGTTTGGCCGGCGGCGACATAGTCGCGCGCCTTCAGGTCCATCACGATGCCGCGCACGATGCGGAACACGGTGGGGGAGTTCACAAAGACCACCGACACGAAGACGTTCAGCAGGTTCGGGTCCATCGACCAGATGCCCAGCGGGTCGGCGTTGAAGGCAAGGCCGGAATAGGCCCAAAGGCCGATCAGCAGGGTGATGCCGACGTAGAGATTGCGCTTGGGCGGGTTGGTGAAGAAGCGCGAGTTGAAAAGGGTGGCGAAGAAGACCACCGGGAAGATGAACAGCACCGCGGCCAGCACCACCGGGATGCCGGTGTTGCGGATTTCCGGCGTGACCAGCAGGTAAAACAGCAAGATCACCGGGAAGGCCAGCACGAGATTGGCAAGGAACGACAGCGCCGTGTCGAGCTTGCCTCCGAAATATCCGGCCGGCAGGCCCAGGGTGACGCCGACCATGAAGGCAAAGGTGGTGGCCGCCGGCGCAATCGTCAGCACCCGGCGCGCGCCCATCACGACGCGGGAGAACACGTCACGGGCAAGGTGATCGGCACCCAGCAAGAAGTAGGCATATTGGCCCTCGGCCACCTCTTTCAAAGGCGTGCCGGGCGGCGGGTTCTTCACCCGGCCAAACTGCGCGATCGGGTCCATGGTGATGATCATGTCGGCGAAGATCGCCGTGAACACCCAGAACATCACCAGCGCGTAGCCGATCATCCCCACCGGGCTGTCGAACAGTTTGCCATAAAGGCCAAGGTGGCGTTTGTAGCGGATCGACAGCGCAAAGGTGACGATCAGCGCGATCCAGACCGGCAGGAATTGTTGTGCGATACGGGCAAAGATCTGGCCCCAGGACAGGAGTTCGGTTTCCATCATTGCCTCACGAAAGCCGGATGCGGGGGTTCAGGTAGACATAGCCAATGTCGGAAATCAGTTGTGTGATCAGCACCACCAGCACCGCCACCACCGAACAGCCCAAAAGCAGGTCGATGTCATTGTTGCCGGCGGCCTGCACCAGTGTCCAGCCGAAGCCCTTGTAGTTGAACAGGGATTCGACAATGACCACGCCGTTCAGCAGCCACGGGAATTGCAGCATGATCACGGTGAAGGGCGCGATCAACGCATTGCGCAGGGCGTGGCGCATCACCACCTGACGAAAGCCGACGCCTTTCAGACGCGCGGTGCGGATGTATTGCTGCGTCATCACCTCGGTCATCGAGGCGCGGGTCATGCGGGCGATGTAGCCGATGCCATAGAGGGCGATCGTCATCACCGGCAGCGCGAAATTCCAGAAGGTGATCTTGTCCATCGCGGATGTGGCGGTGCCAAGAAACAGCGTGCGGCCTTCGATCCATCCCCAATCGGCCAGAATGGGCGAGATGCCAGCGGTGGCGCTGGCAAACAGCGCCACAAGGATCACGCCCGACACATATTCCGGCGTGGCGGTGGTGGCGATCGCGACGATGGACAGGCTGCGGTCGGTGCGCGAGCCTTCGCGCATGCCCGACAGGACCCCCATGAGCAGCGACACCGGCACCATCACCAGCATCACCCACAGCATCAGCCAAGCGGTCGATCCCAGCTTTTCGCTGACGGTCTCCAGCACCGGCTTTTTGAACACGGTCGAAAAGCCCCAGTTGCCCTGCAAAACGCCGCAGTAAAGCGGGGCGGGCTCGGAGGTGGCACCGTTGGGCATGCAGCGGCCCCGGGTTACGCCGCTGTCATCCGTGATGACCCAACCCGGCGCGATGCCCAGCCACTGCGCATAGCGGGCCAGCACGGGGCCTGCATGGCCGTTGTCGGCGATCCATGATTGCACGGCATTGTCATTCATGCGCACCGACCCTTCGGTGCGGGCCAGCTTTTCCAAATTCGGGGGCAGGTTGGTCAAATAAAACACGACAAACGTCAGCGCCAGCGCAGTCAAGGCCATGACGCCCAAGCGCCTTGCCACAAATTTAAGCATGTCTGGTTCCCCTCTGCGCCATATTCGGATCGGCGGCTGACTGCCTGGTTTTTATGTGCAGCCAGTGGTGGTCCGGGCACATATGCGCCCGGACCGGCTTCAGATCAGGCCGATTTCGACCACTTGTAGTGGTGATGCTCGAACGACGGGTGCATATCGACGTTGAAGCCTTCCTTGGCGTGGCGGAACAGCGAGCGCCAGAATGGCTGAATGATATGGCCTTCGTCTTGCAGGATGGTCTCCAGCGTCACCATCACTTCGGCGCGGGCTTCGGCGTTGTCGAGCGCCAGCGCCTTGACCATGGCCGCATCGAAATCGGCATTTGCCATGCCGGTTTCATTCCACGAGCCGGTGGAGGTGTAGGCGTAGGACATGTTCTGCACGGCCAGCGGACGGTGGTTCCAGGTGGTCGAAGAGAACGGGTACTTCTGCCAGTCGTTCCAGAAGGTCGAACCCGGCATCACGGTGCGCTTGACGTTGGCACCGGCGTCGCGCAGCTGGGCTGCCACGGCATCGGTCGTGGCGGCTTCCCAGCCGTCGTCCAGCGAAATGATCTCGAATTCGGTCGCATCCAGACCGGCGGCTTTCAGCGCGGGCATCAGGCCAGCCGGATCAATGGTTTGCGCCGGAATGGCCGCGTATTCCGGGTGAACCGGGCAAACGTGGTGGTTTTCGGCGGTGGTGCCAAGGCCGTTGTAGCCCAGTTCCAGCACGACCGAGGGATCAACCGCCTTCTGGATCGCCTGACGGACCGCCTTGTCCTTGTAAAGATCAGAGGTCGAGTTCATGCGAACCACGATGGTTGACGCGGTGACAGCCTCGATCTTCTTCCAGCCCAGACCGTCCAGCTGTTCGATGAAATCGCCGGTGGTTTCGTAGTTGGTGTCGATTTCATCCGAACCGGCCAGCTGCACCATGGCAGAAGGGTCGGTGCCGAAGTCGATGTAGTGGATCTCGTCCAGTGGTGCAGTGCCACCCCACCAGGTGTGGTTCGGCGCGCGCACCAGCACGGCCTTCTGGCCCACGGCGACTTCTTGCGGAATGTAGGGGCCGGTGCCGATGGGAGCGGTCGTCGGGTCAGACCCATCGACGTAAGACGCGTGGACCACGGCTGCCGGATAGTCGGCCACCGATGCCACAACCGAAATGTCGGACGCGGTCATCATCAGCTTGACGGTCGCGTCATCGACCTTGACGACAGCGCCATCGCGCAGGCGGTTGACCATGACGGCCGCGCCCTTGTCATCCACCTTGGCGGTGCCATCGGCATTCATCGCCGCGACCGATTCCGTCAGCCCCGAGAAGCGCGACGCCATGGCGTTGCCCTCGACCGAGCCATCGCACCAGCGGGTGAACATGCGCACCACGTCATCGGCGTTGAACGCGTCGCCGTTGTTCCACATCACGCCCGGACGGACCTTCAGCGTGTATTCGGTAGCGTCGGCATTGGCTTCCCAGCCCTCCAGCAGGCGGCCTTCAAAGCTGCCATCGGGGTTGTACTGGATCAGATATTCCAGCCAGCCGCGGTAGACGTTGGCGATCTGCGGCCAATCGGCGGTGCGCGGGTCTTTCATCGCCTTCACTTCCATGGCGCAGCGGATGACGCCGCCCACCGGGGCGTCTTGTGCCATTGCCGGAGCCTTCAGGCCGATCAGGCCATAGGCCACAGCCGCCGACACGCCGAGTGACGTGGTGCGGGTCAGGAATTCACGGCGGCTCAACTTGCCGTCGCGCACTTCTTGCGCGTGCATCAAGGCGGCGCTGTGCAGCGGTGCCTCGATCTTTTGCATTTTGGTCATTCTGTTCTCCCTGTAAGGCAAAGCATTTTTTTATGTCTCGGGTGGCACTCCAGCGGTGGACCTGCGGCACCTTGATGGACCGATCCCCATGCAGGGCCATCTCGGTTTGGGTGCCTGATCCACAGCGGCCTTCACCATGCCATTCCGCATGTTTTCCGACGCGACGTCAACGCTTGGATTCGCCTAAGCATGAAACGTTTGCGACATAAGGCGGCGTATATGGCAGTAAGGGCCTTGGCAGCACAACCGCAGACACATCCGCAAAACCGGTGGCGCTGTCCGCTACAGCGGAAAACGCAGGCGCAGAATCACCCGATCAGGGTGCGCGACGAAAGGCCGTCGGGGAAACACCGGTCAAATGCTGAAACGCGCGGGTGAAATAGGCCGGCGAGGCAAAGCCAAGGCTGGCCCCGATTTTTCCCACGGCCATATCCGTATCCGACAGCAACCGACGCGCCTCGAAGATGCGGCGGTCTTGCAGAAGGTCGATGGCCGATCGTCCGCAGGCCGCACGACAGCAGCGGGTCAGATGGGTGGGGGTCACGCCCAGTTCCACCGCCAGTTCACCCACACCAACGCCACGACGGAATTCCTTTTCCATCAGCGCCGTGAACCGCGACACCAACCGTTTCGCCGCATCCGGGCGCGGCGTGTCCGGGGCCGCGCGCACCGCTTGCCGTTCCAGCCAGACGCCCAACAGGCCCAGATAATGCCGGGTGGCCCGATCATGTGCGGGGGTGTCGCTGTCCATCTCGCGCTGGATCATGTCCAACAGCACATTGACCTCTTGCTGCGCATGCACTTCGCGGATGCGCAGATGCAGGGGGTCGGCTGGCAGGGTGACAGAGCTATCGCGGCCGAAAAAGACTGCCGTGCCAAAGACTTGTGGCCCAACTTCAAAGCCGTGCATCACGCCTGCGGGGATATAGACCGCGTTGTGGGCGGTGTAGCCCCGCGTCACCCCAGCGATGGTGATGCGGCCCTGACCCTTGGTGAACCACAAAAAGCACGGCTCAGACAGGGTGCGCATGGCTTCCACACGCCAACGCCCCCCTGCGGCAAGGCGGGGAATCGCCACAAGGCGCATTCGGGTCGTATCGGTCGAAACGGTCATCGGGCAGGGCCTGCTTTTCTTGTTGCCGTCAGAATAGTCCGGCCTTGCCGCGCAACCCAAGCGAAAAAGTGGCGGGATTCAACGCCAAAGGCAGCAAGGTGCCGATTGCTGTGGACAAGTCTGTGGATGGATCAGGGCAGGGTGATCTCTTGCCAGGTTTTCATGCGGGAGCGGAACCATGTCCGCTGTCGTTTGGCATATTGCCGGCTGGCCAAAGTGGCGGCTTCGATGGCGGCGGGCAGGGTGATGTCACCCTGCAGATGGCGCATCAACTCTGGTGCGCCGATGGCTTTGGCCGACGCGCGGGCGGGGTCCCATCCCGGCATTTGCGCCGCCACCTCTGCCAACGCGCCCTGATCCATCATCGCGGCAAACCGCCGCGCGATTCGCGCATCAAGCCAACCGACATCCGGGCGGATCACCAAAGCCTGCGCGCGTGCCAGCGGCACCAGCGCAGGGCCGGTGTCGGCCTGCCACGCTGCCAACCCGCGCCCGGTGGCTGTCAGCACTTCCCAGGCCCTTTGCACCCTTGCCGGATTGGCGGTGTCGATCCGGGCCGTGGTTTGTGCGTCCAATTCGGCCAGCAACGCGGCGCTGCCTTCTGCCAGCCGCCGCGCGTCGGCCAGCGCCCGCAGCTCGGGCGGCGTGGGCGGAATGTCGACCAGGCCTTCGGTCAGCGCCGACAGATACAGCCCGGTGCCGCCGACGATCACAGCGGGGCGGTCCAGAAGCGGCATCACCTCACGCAGCCAATGCCCGACGGAATACGCCTGATCCCGCCCGACATGACCATAAAGCGCGTGCGGCAGCGCCGCCTCATCCGCCGTGCTGGGACGCGCCGACAGCACCCGCCAGCAGCCGTAGACCTGCAAGGCATCGGCATTGACGATCACCCGCCCGTCGCGCGCCGCCAACTCCATCGCAAGGGCCGATTTGCCGCTGGCGGTGGGTCG
>JBIHZO010000455.1:0-3098 GCA_044231405.1 Cypionkella sp.
CTGGTGATCCGTCCGCGCGGCACCAATGTGGCATCGGTCCTGCGGGTGTTTCTGAACAATGGCAGCAGCAATGCCACGGCGGACAACAACGTGCTGATCGGCGAAATTGGCCTGACGGCAACAACCAATACCGAGGTCACGGCCCTGTCGGGCAACGAGATGCCCATGAACATCCCTGTGCCACCCGGTTATCGGCTGTTGGTGACATTGGGTACGGCAGTGGCAGGTGGCTATGGCGTGACGGCGATGGGGGGGGATTACTGATGAGCTTTCCCTTCCACCTGCCCAAAGAGCCCGGCCAGACCAGACGCCTTGACCCGGCGGGTGCGGGTGTTGTCTGGCAAAGCTTTGCGATCCCCGTTGGAGCGGTGGCCTTGATGATCACCGCTGCGGGTGGCGGCGGTGGCGGCGGCGCCGGGTTTTCGGGTGCTGCCGGTCGGGGCGGCGGTGGCGGAGGCGGTTCGGGGGCTGTCGGGCGCACCATGATCCCGGCCAGCTATCTGCCGGGAACGCTTTATGTGCAGGTCGGGCGCGGCGGTGATCCGGGCACGGCGGGCACTTCCACCTCTATCGGAGCGGTGCCCTCCACGACCGGGCTGTTGCTGTTGGCCGCAGGGGGTGGCGCGGGTGGCAACGGCACAGCAGTGGCTGCCGGCACAGCCGGCGCGGCGGCGGCATCGGCGCAGGCGGGGGCGCTGGGCGGTCTGGGTGTGTTCAGTGCTGCGGCTGGGGTGACTGGGGCCTTGGGCGGTGCTGCCACAGGGGCGGTTGGGGCATCGGTCACCTTTGGCGTCACGGGCGTGCCACTGTCGGGCGGTGCCGGGGGGGCGGGAACCACCTCTGCCGATTTTGCCGGAGGTGGTGTCCTGAGCACTGTACTCTGCCCCGCCATCCCCGGTGGCCAAAGCGGTGGCGGTGATGGCGCGGGGGGATTTGGCCAATGGGTGCCACCGGTCTTCTGCGGTGGCACGGGGGGCGGATCGGCCGCTGCGGCCGCTGGCGGCATTGGCGGGACAGGGGGGCGTGCTTGCGGCGGTGGCGGGGGCGGTGCGGGCACCCCCGGCGGCGCAGGTGGGCGCGGCGGTGACGGCTTTGTTCTGATCACTGTTTTGTTTTAAAAGGGAAAAGAGATGGAACTTGACCAGAAAACCGGGCCGGATGTCGGCTATCTTCGGGTGCAACTGATCGTGCGGGGCAAGGCGACCGACCTTTGGCAAGCCATCCAACTGGGTGAGGTTGCAGGGTATTTCGACAGCAAAGGCGCGCCCTTTGTCCTGCCCGGGGTTTATGAAATGCGCATCATGGGCAGTGTCATAATGCCTGACATGGCCGTCAATGCGGTGGACGCCGGACCGCTGCCCGCTGCATTGCCTGAGGCCCGACCCACCACAGCGTGACGGGTGTGGTCCTTTCAATTTGACACCGACTCTGCCCCTTTCTAGACAGTGGTAACAAACTGCGGGGCAGAGTTATGAAAATCGCGATGATCGGGACGGGCTATGTGGGCTTGGTCTCGGGTGTCTGTTTCTCGGATTTCGGGCATGAAGTTGTCTGTGTCGATAAGGATCCCGGCAAGATTGACCGCCTGAACGCGGGCGAGGTGCCGATTTTTGAACCCGGACTGCAGGCGCTGATGGCCAAGAACGTCGCGGCGGGCCGGTTGTCGTTCACACTGGACCTGGCACAGGCGGTGGCCGGGGCAGATGCGGTTTTCATCGCCGTGGGCACGCCGACGCGGCGCGGCGATGGCCACGCCGATCTGACCTATGTGATGACGGCGGCCGAAGAAATCGGCCGGGCCTTGACGGGTTACGCGGTGATCGTGACGAAATCGACGGTTCCGGTTGGCACCAACCGCAAGGTTGAGGCAGCCGCGCGGGCGGCCAATCCGGATGCCGAGTTTGATGTCGCCTCCAACCCCGAATTCTTGCGCGAAGGGGCCGCGATTGACGATTTCATGCGGCCTGACCGCGTGGTCGTGGGCGTGGAAAACAAGCGGGCGCGCAAGGTGATGGCCGATGTTTACCGCCCGTTGTTCTTGCGCGAATTTCCGGTGGTTTACACCGGCCTCGAATCCGCCGAGATGATCAAATACGCGGCCAATGCCTTTCTGGCGACCAAGATCACCTTCATCAATGAAATCGCGGCTTTGTGCGAAAAGGTCGGGGCGGATATCAAGGATGTGTCCAAGGGCATGGGCATGGACGGCCGCATCGGCAACAAGTTCCTGCATGCCGGCCCGGGTTACGGAGGCAGCTGTTTCCCCAAGGATACCAAAGCCTTGGCGCGTATCGGGCAGGATCATGCCGTCCCGATGCAGATCACCGAAACGGTGATCAAGGTGAATGAGGAAATCAAGCGCCGGATGATCGACAAGATCGTCGATCTGTGTGACGGCAGCCTGAACGGCAAGACCATTGCCATTCTGGGCGTGACTTTCAAGCCCAACACCGACGACATGCGCGAAGCGCCTTCGTTGACCATCGTGCCCGCTTTGGTGGGCGCGGGCGCGCGGGTGAAGGTTGTCGATCCGCAGGGGCAACGCGAGGGCGAGGCGCTGCTGCCCGGTGTGAAATGGGTCGAAAGCCCCTATCAGGCGGCGCAGGGCGCGCATCTGGTGGTGATCCTGACCGAGTGGAACGAGTTCCGCGCGCTGGATTTGTCCAAACTGGCCAAAAAGATGGAGGTCGCCCGCATGGCCGATCTGCGCAACGTTTATTCGCAGGACGAAGCGCTGGAAAGCGGCTTTGAAACTTATGTGGGCATCGGGCGCTAGATCCGGTCAGGGCTGCAAGGAAATGCAAAACCCCTGCCTGCACTTGCGTCTGAACGCGTCAAGTGAAAATCTGAACGGCCTTAAATCAGGTCATAGGTGATCGCCCCCAGCCGCAGGTGGATGTCGGTCATCACGGCCCCGTCGGTGATGACCCACAGCACTTGGCCGCTGGGAGCATGGGTGACAAAAGCCTCGGCTGTTGCGCTGCCGGCACCTGTGACGGCAGCAAAGGTCACACGGAACTGCGCTTTGGTCGCTGCGGCGACATAGAACAGGTGATCGCCCTGTTTTGATGCATAGTCAGTGATCCAGTCCTGACCTG
>JBIHZO010000456.1:0-3087 GCA_044231405.1 Cypionkella sp.
GCCGCAATGCCTTCATGGCGGTCTGGATATTTTTACAAAGATGAAAGGGGCAAAAGCATGAGCCTGGATAACGTTCCCAACCTGCGCGGCCTTGATGGCGACGGCTCGGTGCAGGTGCATCAGGATGCTGATACCAAGATTGAAGGCGCCAAGGTGTTTTCGGTCTATGGCAAGGGCGGGATTGGCAAATCAACCACTTCGTCGAACCTGTCGGCGGCCTTTTCCATGATGGGCAAGCGGGTGCTGCAGATCGGCTGCGACCCCAAGCATGACAGCACCTTTACCCTGACGGGCCGCTTGCAGGCCACGGTGATCGACATTCTGAAGGACGTCGATTTTCACGCCGAGGAATTGCGCCCGGAAGATTACGTCGCCGTGGGTTTCAACGGCGTGAAATGCGTCGAGGCCGGTGGCCCCCCGGCAGGCACCGGCTGCGGCGGCTACGTTGTGGGCCAGACGGTGAAGCTGCTGAAACAGCACCACCTGCTGGAAGACACCGATGTGGTGATCTTTGACGTGCTGGGCGATGTGGTCTGCGGTGGCTTTGCCGCCCCCCTGCAACACGCCGATCGCGCCGTGATCGTCACCGCGAACGACTTTGACAGCATCTATGCGATGAACCGCATCATCGCCGCCGTGCAGGCCAAATCGGGCAACTACAAGGTGCGGCTGGCCGGTTGTGTGGCCAACCGGTCGCGCGAAACCAACGAGGTGGACCGCTATTGCGAGCGTGTCGGCTTCAACCGCATCGCCCACATGCCCGACATTGATGCCATCCGGCGGTCACGCCTGAAGAAAAAGACGCTGTTCGAGATGGACGACAGCGAAGACATCGTGATGGCCCGCGCCGAATACATGCGGCTGGCTGACAAGCTGTGGCGGTCCGTGCAAGAGCCGGGCAGCACCCCCGCACCCCTGCCCGACCGGGAAATCTTTGAACTGCTGGGGTTCGACTGATGGCTGATTACGCCGCAACCCGCGACCGGGTCGAAGACTATTTCGACAAATCCGCCACCAAAGTGTGGGAGCGGCTGACCTCGGACGCCCCGGTTTCGCGCATCCGCCAGACCGTGCGTGAGGGCCGCGACAAGATGCGCGCCCTGATGCTGTCGCGGCTTCCTACCGATCTGCGCGGGGTTCGGGTGCTGGATGCGGGCTGCGGGGCCGGGCAGATGACGGCGGAACTGGCGGCGCGCGGGGCGGATGTGGTGGCCGTGGACATATCGCCCGCACTGGTGGCGATTGCGCAGGCCCGCCTGCCCGAGGCCGATGCGCACCGTGTCACCTTTACCAGCGGGGACATGACCGCCGACCATGGCCGCTTTGATTACGTTCTGGCGATGGACAGCCTGATTTACTACGGCACTCAGGACATCACCGACGCCCTGCACCGCCTGGGCGCGCGCACCGATCAGGCCGTGATCTTCACCGTGGCCCCGAAAACTGCCTTCCTGATGACGTTCTGGACGCTGGGCAAAGCCTTTCCGCGCGCTGATCGCAGCCCGATCATGGTGCCGCATGCCTACGCCACCCTGCACCGCGCAACCAGTGGCAAGCTGGCGAAAGTCGACCGGGTGTCGCGCGGGTTCTACATCTCGGAATGTCTGGAGTATCGGCCGTGATCTTCGTCAAATCCAAGCATATACAACAGCTTGGCACCAAGTGGATGCCCTTTGCAGATGCCGCGTCCGAAGGGCTGACGCTGCTGCAACTGCTTCGGTTGGGGCTGTTCCAAGTGTCTGTCGGCATGGCGACCGTGCTGCTGCTGGGCACGCTCAACCGGGTGATGATTGTGGAACTGTCGGTTCCGGCCTCTGTCGTCGCGCTGATGATCGCGTTGCCGGTGGTGTCTGCGCCGTTCCGTGCGCTGCTGGGCCACAAGTCAGACAACCACAAAAGCTGGATCGGCTGGAAGCGCATTCCCTACCTGTGGTTTGGCAGCCTGTGGCAAATGGGCGGGCTGGCGATCATGCCCTTTGCCCTGATCGTGCTGTCGGGCGACCAGATCCACGGGCCTGCCTGGGCCGGTGAGGCGCTGGCGGGCATCGCCTTTCTGATGACCGGCGTCGGCATGCACATGACACAAACGGCGGGCCTTGCGCTGGCCTCCGACCGCGCGACCGATGAAACGCGGCCCCGCGTGGTGGCGTTGCTTTACGTCATGTTCCTGCTGGGCATGGCCGTTTCGGCCGTGGTGCTGGGCTGGCTCTTGCGTGATTACGACCCGATCCGACTGATCCGTGTGGTGCAGGGCTGTGGCGTGGCGACGATGGTTCTGAACCTGATCGCTCTGTGGAAACAGGAAAAAGTCCGCCCGATGTCCGCCGCTGAAATGGCGCAGACGCGGCCGATCTTCCATGAAGGCTGGCGCGATCTGATGGCGGGTGGCGTGGCGGGGCGGTTGTTGTTGGTTGTGATGCTGGGCACCATGGGCTTTCAGATGCAAGACGTGCTGCTGGAACCCTACGGCGCTGAAATCCTTGGACTTTCGGTCAGCGCCACCACTTGGCTGACCGCCTGCAACGCCTTGGGTGCGCTGCTGGGCTTTGGGCTGGCAGGCCGCTGGCTGATCGGTGGGCAGGACATGTTCCGCATGGCGGCACGCGGCGTGCTGGTTGGGGTCGTGGCCTTCCTGCTGGTGATCTTCGCGGCACCCCTGCAATCGGGCGCAATGTTCTACATCGGCGCCTTTGGCATTGGCCTCGGGGCCGGGCTGTTCGCCGTGTCCACCCTGACCGCCGCGATGTCGCTGCCCGAACAGGGCATGGCGGGGCGCGGGCTGGTGCTGGGGGCATGGGGGGCCGCGCAAGCCACCGCCGCCGGGCTGTCGATCGCATTGGGGGGCGGTTTGCGCGATTCTGTCGGCGCTTATGCCCTGCAAGGCGGGTTCGGCGCGGTGTTCACTGCCCCTGCCTTTGGCTATGCAACCGTCTACCTGATTGAAATCGCAGTTCTCTTCATCACACTTGTCGCGATTGCCCCCTTGGTGCGCGTCACGCTCTTCACCCCGCAATCCCAAACCGACACCGCCCGTCTGGGCCTTGTCGACTTTCCCAACTGACCCGGAGGACAACCCAATGCTGGGCA
>JBIHZO010000457.1:0-3080 GCA_044231405.1 Cypionkella sp.
CAGACCGTGCCGCTTTTCTGGCCCGTAGCACAGCAGATATTGCTGTCTTGGACATCCCGCTGCTCTTCGAAAAATCCAGTCATCTCGAGTTTGACGCGACGCTGCTGGTGACTGCCCCCCTCGCCCTGCAGCGCGCGCGCGTTTTGGCCCGCCTCGGAATGACCGAAGCGCAGTTCAACGCAATCCACGCCCGCCAGATGCCCGATGCCGAAAAGCGCCGCCTTGCCACCCATATCGTCGAAACACTCGACCGCGCGTCAACGCAGGCCTATGTCACGGCGCTGATCGCTTACATCCGGGGCCAAAATGCGTGAAATTGTACTCGACACCGAAACAACCGGATTTGAGCCGACCGAAGGTCACCGCATCGTGGAAATCGGTGCGGTTGAATTGTTCAACCACCTGCCCACCGGGAAGACCTATCACCAATACATCAACCCCGAGCGCATGATGCCAAAAGAGGCGTTCGAGGTGCATGGCTTGGGTGATGAGTTTCTGCGGGCCCAGCCGGTTTTTCGGGCCATTGGCCAGGCGTTTTTGGACTTCATCGCTGACTCGCAGCTGGTGATCCACAACGCCGCCTTCGATATGAAATTCCTGAACCACGAACTCAAGGCTGTCGGTTTTCCCGAAATCCCCTACCCTCGCGCCATAGACACGCTGATGATCGCGCGGCGCAAATTCCCGGGTTCACCAGCCTCACTTGATGCGCTTTGCCGCCGCTTTGGCGTCAATAACGCGTCTCGGGAAAAACACGGTGCGCTGCTTGACTCGGAAATTCTGGCAGAGGTGTATCTGGAACTGGTCGGCGGAAGACAGCCCGATTTCGGTCTGAACCCATCTGCGCAATCCAACACCTCCGGCGTGGCGCAAGCGGCCAGTGATTGGCGGCCACGTGCGCGCGCAATACCGCTGCCATCGCGGCTGAGCGCTGAAGAAGCGGCCGCCCATGCCGCGCTTGTTGAAAAATTGGGCGAGGCCGCGATCTGGAAAAAGCGTCACTAGCACGGCTCAGCCTGATCCGAGGACAACGCCTTCTGACAAGGTGTCTTGGCATAGCCAGCGACAGAAACCTCAAGGTTCCTCAAAACAAGAGCCGACTTTGACAACAAAACGCCGGCCCCGCAGGGCCGGCCTTTGCCATCATCACTCTTCAGTTTGGCTGTGCCGCAGCCGCCTGCGCCTGTGAGCGGCGCTGTAACTCGGTGCGGTAAAGTGCCAAAAAGTCCACTGTGTCAATGTTCAAAGCCGGGAAGCCACCATCGCGCGTCACATCAGAAATGATCCGGCGCACGAATGGGAACAACAAGCGCGGGCATTCGATCAGCAGGAACGGATGCAATTGATCCTCCGGCACGCCCTCCACGTGGAAAATCCCACCGTAGTCGCACTCCAGCAGGAACAGCGTGTCGCCGTTGACCTTGTTCTTCGAGGTCACTTTGAACTTCGTTACCACGTCGTATTGATGGTCTTGCGCCCGCTTCCGGGCATCAAGGCTGACCGCCACTTGGATATCGGGCTGTACATCGCCGCCCGTCAGGCCCTTTTGCGCCACCATATTTTCGAACGACATGTCACGCACATATTGTGCCAACACTGACATCTTGATTTGCGGCGCGCCGCCAGTCTCTTCGGCCATCCGACCCACTCCCTAGGAAATTCGCACCCCCTCCTAGCAGGTCAATGCGCTCCGCTCAATGGCGCGTCCATTTTGATCCGGGATTGGTGGCGCCACCCAATTTGTCGCGGTCGGGCACCACCTCTTCAAACTCGGCATCGACCCAATCCTCAGCCGGACTCACATTGCTGAAACTCCGCGAGACAAACCCATCGAACCGCACTCGCCGCGCCAGAAACCCGATCAAAGCCCGGCGCAGTGGCGGCATCATCAGCAGAAAGCCCAGCGTGTCGGTGAAAAACCCCGGCAACATCAGCATGAAGCCGCCGATCAGGATCAGCGCCCCGTGCGCCAGCGGTGATAGCGGATCGCCGGTTGCCCCCGAGGCCTGAATGTCGCGCAGCACGCCCAAACCCTGCCAACGCACCAGAAACGCGCCCAAGATCCCCGTTGCCAGCACAATCGCAAGCGTCGGCCACAATGTCAGCCAGCCGCCCACGGTCACGAACAAGCCAATTTCAATCAGCGGCACCAGTAGAAACAGCGCAAAAACCCACATCGTCACACCCTCCAAGGTTTCCGCGCCCCAAATGGTAGACTTGCGCGCACCCAGCACCTACATAAGAGTTCAACGCCCGGTCCGCCAACCCCCTGGGCAAGTTTCGAGGGTCCCATGAGTTCTTCCCTGCTGCAACTTCTCGTCCTGGCCGGGATCGCCGTGTTTCTGGTTCTGAAACTGCGGTCCGTGCTTGGCACGCGCGAAGGTTTTGAAAAGCCGCCGATCCCGCTTGACGACGCCCGTCCCAAGCCCAAGCGGGATTTTGAGGTGATCGAGGGCGGCCCCGACCGCGACATCGTCGATCATGTTCCCGATGGCTCTGACGCCGCCAAGGCTTTGGCCGCTATGAAGCAGGCCGAACCGTCGTTCAACGTGAACGAATTCCTACGCGGCGCACGGGGCGCTTATGAGATGATCCTGATGGCTTTTGAGCGCGGTGAGTTGGATAAGATCCGCCCCTTTCTGTCGGATGAGGTCGAAGCGAGCTTTGGTAGTGTCATCGACGCGCGCGACCGTGATGGACTGACGGTTGAAGCCAATTTCCTTGGGTTGCGCGAAATCACACTCAACGATGCAGAGTTTGATGCCACCACCCGGACCGGAGAAATCACCGTGCGTTATGTGGGCGAGTTGACCTCGGTTGTGCGCAACAAGGCGGGCGAGGTTGTTGAAGGTTCGACGACTGAAATCAAGCGTCAGCGTGACAGCTGGACCTTCGCGCGCCGGATGGGCGTGCAAGATCCCAACTGGCAACTGGTCGCTACCGGCGATTGATCCGGGGGGCGGATGCGTGCTTTTCTCTGTACCTTGGCGGTCGTAATGACCACCGTTTCCTCCGCCTCGGCGCAAATCATGGATTTCGAAAGCCTGAACGGCTGGGCGCAGGATGACCATCGCGCGGCG
>JBIHZO010000089.1:0-10217 GCA_044231405.1 Cypionkella sp.
TGCCGCCTTTGCCGGCGGCGTCTCGGCCTTCCATGAGGATCACGAATTTCTGCCCGGTTTCCTGCGCCCAGATCTGCACCTTCAGCAGTTCGGCCTGAAGGCGCGCCTTCTCTGCCTCATAGGCCACCCGGCCCATCAGCCGCGCATAGGGGTAGCGTCCGCTTTCAAAGGCCTGACGGATCAGATCGGCGTCGACGGCGGGGAATTTCTTCGGACCTGTCACGACCTCGTCTGGCACGGCGGCAACTGCGGTTTCGGCGATGGCGGTTTCAGGGGTGAAAGGGCTTGCAGTGTCGTCCATGCGTCTCTCCCGGTTTGCTGTCAGCGTGATGCTAAACGGTTGCGCAAGAGGGCAAATTGATCCGTGTCAAAATGGCGCGGCAAATTTGCAGATTTTCAGTGAAACAAGGGGGCCGCAACAGGAAAGGCGGCGGAGCCCCAAAGCACCGCCGCCCCTTCACGGGGAAAAAGGTTTTGGTTTTAACGTCTCACACTATGCCCATCGGAACATGCACTAGGTTTTACCCTTGCCCTTCCCAGCGCGCATACCCTGTTTGCGGTACACGCTGGAATATTCTCAACGCCGGGGCAAGTATTTCTCCAGAACATCCAGCACCAGCGGCCATTCCGCAAAGAACAAGAGTTGCCCGGTGTTGGGCAAAAAGCTGATGTCCAGATGCGGATAGTCGCCGCGCAATTCCTCGATCGTCTGGACCGGGGTTTGCGGGTCTTGGTCACCCTGCAACATCTGCACCGGCACCGTGACCCCACGCACCAGATGCGACCAGTCTTTTTCAGAGCCGATGCATTCGCGGGTAAATGCTTCATGCGCCAGAACTTTGGCACCAAGCGAGATCTCTGATCCCGCCAGCAAGGCTTCTCGCACTTCGGCGCGGCCAAAGGCCTCAAGGTCGGCGGCCGACCCACCGTTCACTTTGGCAAAGAACTTTTCCTTGCCCAGTTTGCGCGCCAATGAAAAGCCGGCCTGCACCAGAAAAGGCAGGATTTTGGGCGCATAGCGGGCATTTGCCAGAATGAAGCGCTGCCATTTGTCCATCCGGTCATATTGTGCCGAAGTGCGCAGCGGCAATTGTGCGGCACAGCCCAGAATCGCCGTGACCAGCCCTTCGCGCAGCAATGAGATGTTGAGGGCAAAGCGCAGATCCGCCCCCATCGTCAGAACAGCGCAGCGCCGCACGCCCAAATGGTCCAGCACAGCCAGATAATCCTGCGTCACGCCCTGCAGATGATCGGCACCGCGTGCGTGCGGATCACTGCGACCGTAACCCGCACGCACTGGCACGATCACCCGGATGCCCCGCGCCCGCGCTGCACGTTCGGCGGTCGCGGGCCAGCGGATGAAGCCGTAATCCAGATGCGTGAACAGACATGGCGCGCCCGTGGGCTGGCCAAACTCGATCCACTCCAGCCGCCGCCCGTCGGGGCACCTCAATTGCTGAAACGACAGTTGATCCAGCGTGCCCACGCGCGGCACCGGTCCTGCGTTTTCAGTCGGCATCTGCGCCACATCCATCAGCCCCAGCACCACCCGCACCAGTTCGGACTGGCTGTGAGTTTCGCTCTTGGCCAAGATCGACCGCACCTGCGTGCGCACGGTTTCGGGCGACCGGCCCCGCGCCTCGGCGATGTCCTTGACCGGCAGGCCAAGGGTGATGCCGCGCACGATTTCAACTTCGGCAGCGGTCAGCCCGAAAGCCTCTTGCACCATCAGTTCGAACCCCTCGGGCCAGACCAATTCGGTGGACATGATCAGCGCAAGGGGCCGGGTGTTGTCACTTTCAATCGACCCCACCCGCACGATCACGGGGCTGTCCGTCACCCTTGACCGCAACCGCAACATGACCACCCGCTCGGCCCGACCGGTGGCCGCGCCGTGGATCACCCCGCGCAGCACCGCCACATCTTCGGGGTCAAACGGCAGATCGGTCAGCTCCGCACCTTCTTTCAGTCCAAAGGCAATCGCTGCCGGCCGATTGAAGGCCGCAATTGCCGCGCCGCCATCCGCCAGAAACGCAGCCGAGCGCGGAATATCCTCCAGAACCGAGCGGTAGACGTGGTCGCTGCGTGTGGCTTCGAAACGGTCCAGAAACACCGTCGCCCGGCGCATATGCGTCTCGATCTCTTCGTCGTCCATCTCAACCGCGGCTGCGACAAATTCCGACCGGGTCGGGCCGACGCGGCCTTCCCAGACATCCAGCAGGTCCTCCAGCCGGACCGGGTCCAACGCCACCTCGTACAATCGATCCACGATTTCGGCGCGATGGTCGCGACCGAGCGTGGCAGGGCTTTCCAGGGGCGGCGTGCGATCTTTCATCTTGAAGCAGAGTTGGCGGAAGCCATGAAATGCGGCAAGAGATTTCGATTGATCTGAGCAAAAATGCCCAGTCTGCGCTGTATATTTTGGGCCATTGCCCTTCTGGCGCGCACCGCGCCCCTTCCGCCGCCTGGGCACAAAGCCTAAAGTCGGATGAATTGCTGCGCAAAGGGCACCACATGATCACCCTCTATGGCGTTTACCGATCCCGTGCGTCGCGGCCCTTGTGGCTGTTGGCAGAATTGGACCTGCCTTTCACCCATGTGCCGGTCATTCAGGCCTACCGCCTGCCCGATGCCAAGGCCGCCGATGCGCCGCTGAACACCGCATCAGCGGCGTTTCTGGCCTTGAACCCGCAGGGACAGATCCCGGTCTATCAAGAAGGTGATCTGGTGCTGACCGAAAGTCTGGCCATCACCCTTCACATCGCACGCAAGCATGGCGGCACCTTGGGGCCGCAAAGTGACGCCGAATCGGCGCTGATGGAGCAGTGGTCGCTGTTTGCAGCCACGGCGGTGGAGGCCCCGGCGCTGGAGATGCTGTACATCCAAGGCGACGGCGGCGACAAAACCGTCGAGGGGCAGGCGGCGATTGCGGTGAATGCCGAAAAGCTGCGCCGCCCCTTGGCGCGGTTGCAGACACATCTGGCGGGGCAGGATTGGCTGGTGGCCGGGCGGTTTACGGTGGCCGACATCAACGTGGCGGAATGCACGCGCTACGCGCAGGGCCATCCCAGCCTTTTGGGCGAATTCCCCGCCGTCAAGACCTGGCTGGAGCGGTGCCAGTCACGGCCCGCGTTTCAATCCATGTGGGCCGGGCGGATCGCGGAACCTGCGTAAGGCTCACGCCCGGCTCTTGCATGCGTTGCCGGGCTGGCGCGGGGTGTTGATGGCTCAATGAGCGGGTTTGCGGGCGCTGCCCCCAAAGACATTCCGACGCAATGCGCGACCTCAGGCGGTCGGATCATCCACATAGTTGCGCCAGTTGTGTTGTTCCTGAAACCCCAGCACGGACTTGATCTTGCGGTTCGACAACAGGCTTTCGTGGCTGCCCAGCGGGCGTGACAGCGGCACTTTCGCAAAGAAGCGCGCCAGCAGTTCCTGATTGCTTTGGCAGACGGAATTGGTGTCGTTGCAGGCGTTGAACACTTGCCAGCCCAAGCCATTCTTCTTCAGCGCCAGATCAACAATCTGCCCCAGATCGCGGGCGTCGATGTAACTGAAGGTGATGCGGCGGCGCTGAGCGGGGTTCACAAAGAAATCTGGAAACTTTTCAGCATATTCATGCGGTTCAATCACATTGCCAATCCGCAGGGCATAGATGTCAAAGCCCGAACGGCGCTGAAAGCTGCGCGCCGTGGCCTCGTTCACCTTTTTCGACATGCCATAGCTGTCCATCGGATCGATGTCGTAATCTTCCTCCAGCGGCAGGACCTTGGGGTCAACCACACCATTTGAGAAACACACGCCATAGGTGGTTTCCGAACTGGCGATGATGATCTTCTTGATCCCCAGCTTCACCGCCGCCTCGATGACGTTGTAGGTGCCCATCACATTCACCCGGTACGTCTCGGAATCGGGGCGCAGCAGCAAGGCGGGAACGGCCGCAAAATGCACCACCGCGTCAAATTTCGGCGCGGCCCCCAGTTCCATCTCGTCCATGTCGACATGGGTGGACAGCGCGTTGAACATCTGCGCCCCGTCGGTGATATCGGCCACCAGATCGGCCACGCCCGGATGGCGCAGCGGCACCTGATCGACGTTCAGCACCTTGTGCCCCTGCGCCGCCAGATAGGCCACCACATGCTTGCCCGCCTTGCCCGACCCACCCGTGAACAGCACCCGCATAGCCCGTCTCCTTTTGGTTTTTCGCACCCTAGCCCCGCGCCGCCACAGTCACAACTCCCCCACATCTTGCGCCCCTCCCCCGGCTTCTGATCTAAGGACAGATCAAAGCCGCACAGTAAGAATCGAGCATCCCATGGCGAACGACCTGCTTTCGGGCAATGACCAAACCTATGACGCCAGCAGCATCGAGGTGCTGGAGCCGCTGGAGGCCGTCCGCCTGCGCCCCGGCATGTACATCGGCGGCATTGACGAGCGCGCCTATCACCACTTGGCCGCCGAGATCATCGACAACTCGATGGACGAGGCGGTGGCGGGCCACGCAAACCGGATCGAGGTCGAACTGCACGCCGATGGGTCGTTGACCGTTCGCGACAACGGGCGTGGCATCCCGGTCGATCCGCACCCGAAATTCCCCGACAAATCCGCGCTGGAGGTGATCCTGTGCACCCTGCATTCGGGCGGCAAATTCAACGGCAAAGCCTATGAGACCTCGGGCGGCTTGCATGGCGTCGGCTCATCCGTGGTGAACGCGCTGTCGGACCATCTCTATGTCGAGGTCGCCCGCAACAAGGAACTGTACGCGCAAAGCTTTTCGCGTGGCAAACCGATGGGGCCAATTGCGAAAATCGGCGCGGCCCCAAACCGGCGCGGCACTTCGGTAACCTTCCACCCTGACGCCCAGATCTTCGGCAGCCACCACTTCCGCCCCTCGCGGTTGTTGCGCATGGTCCGCTCAAAAGCCTATCTGTTTTCAGGTGTCGAAATCCGCTGGAAATCGGCCATAGCCGACGGCGACACGCCGATGGAGGCGACGTTCCACTTTCCGGGCGGCTTGGCCGACTATCTTTCGGATACGCTGGAAAAAACAACCACCTACGCCGACCGTCCCTTTGCCGGAAAAGTGTCTTTTCAAGAGAAGTTTCAGGTTCCGGGGTCGGTGGAATGGGCGATCAACTGGTCGCCAGTCCGCGACGGGTTTCTGCAATCCTATTGCAACACGGTGCCCACGCCCGAAGGCGGCACCCATGAATTCGGATTCTGGTCCGCCATCCTGAAAGGCATCCGCGCCTATGGCGAATTGACCAAGAACCGCAAAGCCGAATTGATCACCCGTGACGATATGCTGACCGGGGGTTGCGCTTTGATATCGGTGTTCATCCGAGAACCGCAGTTCGTTGGCCAAACAAAGGACCGTCTGGCGACCGAAGAAGCCACCCGCTATGTTGAAAACGCAGTGCGCGACCATTTTGACAACTGGTTGGTGTCGGACTCCAAATCGGCAGGCGCAATCCTTGATTTTCTGGTGCTGCGCGCCGAAGAGCGGCTGAAACGCCGGCAGGAAAAGGAAACCCAGCGCAAGACGGCGACGAAAAAGCTGCGCTTGCCGGGGAAACTGACGGATTGCTCCTCCAAAACCCGCGACAATACCGAACTGTTCATCGTCGAGGGCGACTCGGCAGGCGGATCGGCCAAAGGCGCGCGGGACCGGGAAACGCAGGCGATCATGCCGCTCAAGGGTAAAATCCTGAACGTGCTGGGTGCTGCTTCGGGCAAGTTGAACGACAACTCGGAAATCCGCGATATATGTGAGGCTTTGGGCGTGCAAATGGGCACGCGGTTCAAGGTCGATGATCTGCGCTATGATAAAATCGTCATCATGACCGACGCCGATGTTGACGGGGCGCATATCGCCAGCCTGCTGATGACCTTTTTCTTCACCCAGATGCGGCCTTTGATCGACAAAGGGCACCTCTATCTGGCCTGCCCGCCCCTCTACCGCCTGACCCAGGGCGCGCGGCGGCTCTATGTGGCCGATGATGCCGAAAAGGAAATCTGGCTGGCCAAGGGCTTGGGCGGCAAGGGAAAAATCGACGTGCAGCGGTTCAAGGGTCTGGGCGAGATGGACGCCAAAGACTTGAAAGACACCACGATGAACCCTTTGACCCGCAAACTAATCCGGGTGACGATCGACGAAGACTCACCGGGCGAAACCGGAGATCTGGTGGAGCGGTTGATGGGGAAGAAACCGGAACTGCGGTTCCAGTATATTCAGGAGAACGCCCGGTTTGTGGAGGAGTTGGATGTTTGAGGGAGTATCAACGAAGTCAGAGATCATAGAATGACTATTATCTCGAGCCACCAACGCGGAAGCAATCCTGAATTGATTGCTTCCAAGATTTTCAAAGATCAGGGGTTTGAACTTTCTGCTCAATAAGGCACCTGTCAATGCAGGCAGAGGCGAAAAGATGCGGAGTTTTGATCTTGGCAGCTCGGAAATATTAGTTGAATGCAAATCCTGCACATGGACAGGAACCGGGAACAGTCCTTCCGCTAAATTGGATAGTTTCGTAAAGGCGATGGCACGATTTCAAAACACGCCACCAGTGAAACGTAAGATCCTTTTCGTTCTTCGCAGTGTTCATCCGACAAAGGGAACTTTAGGAGCTTACTTCATCAAAACCCATCTGGATTGCATTCCACCTGATGTTGAAATTTGGGAGTATGACTCCGTTTCCGGAAAGACTGAGATCATCCTGACTATTTCGGTCGCCGGTGTTTCAGACGTTTCTCAGCATTAATGTCCCTCTGGGTTCACAAGAAACCAAACGGCAATGTGTGACTGCACAACCAAGTGGATTTCGGGTGGAGTTCCGCCCTGAAACTCCCCCTTGACGCCCCACACCCCAAAGTTGCACCCTGCCCCCACCTCAACCGGAGTGCGTCATGGCCTATGTCTTTTCCTCTCCCGCAGGCTTGCTCACGCTGTTTGCGCTGGGGATCGAAGCGGCGATTGCGCTGATCCTGTCGGCCGCGACCGGCCTGTCAGAGTTTCACAAGGACGTGCTGGTGGTGTTCGCGGTGGGGTTTCCCATCGTGATACTGCTCATCATCTGGTCGATGCTGGCCACGCGGCGAAACGACGATCCGCCTATTTGACCTGCAGGGTTTTCAGATATTCCGCCAGCGCCACCAGCCGCACCGGGGTTGGCGTTTCAATGCCATCGCCGCCGTCATAGGGCACGGTGTCGCCTTCCAGCAACGGCCCGAAGTCGGGCATGATGCCGCGCGCTTTGGCACCGGAATAGCCCCAGATCTGCGCCATCACCCGGGTGGTGGGGAAGGTGCCCTTGTTGCGCCGCGACAGAAACGTCAGGTCGGCGGGCTTTTTCGCCAGATCGCCGGCCATCTCGCCATCGCCCTTGCCGCCCGCGCCATGACAACCGGAACAATAGGCGGCGTAGTCTTCGGCGGCGGTCGCCCCTTCGGTCGCCTTGGTCTGCGGCACGCAGGCCGACAGGGCCAGGATCATCAGAATTGCTGCACGCTTTGTCATCTAAACCACCCTGCCCTGTTCCAGTCGCACCACGCGGTCCATCCGCGCAGCCAGTTCCATATTGTGCGTGGCAATCAAAGCCGCAAGTCCGGTTTCACGGACCAAGGTCATCAGGGCGGCAAAAACCTGCTCCGAGGTCGCCGGGTCCAGATTGCCCGTGGGCTCATCCGCCAGCAGCAGGCGGGGGCGATTGGCCAGCGCGCGGCAGAAGGCGACGCGCTGCTGCTCGCCCCCCGACAGGGCGGCAGGGCGGTGTTCTGACCGGGCCGCGACACCGACCTTGGAAAGGAGTTCGCGGGCGCGGTCCTCGGCCTCGGCCTTGTCGACGCCATTGGCCAATTGTGGGATAACGACATTCTCCAGCGCCGAAAACTCGGGCAGCAGGTGGTGAAATTGGTAGATAAAGCCAACTTCATGGCGCCGCGCCTCTGTCCGGGCCTTGTCGGCCAGCCCGACCATATTGCGCCCCCCCAGGGCGACAGAGCCTTCATCAGGCGTGTCCAGCAGCCCCGCGATGTGCAGTAGGGTGGATTTTCCAGCACCCGAAGGGGCGACCAAAGCCACCACCTCGCCACGCGCGACTTCCAATGTGGCCCCGCGCAACACCGCCACTTCGGACGGTTTGCGGCGGTTATAGACCTTTTCGATCCCCGCCAGTTCCAGTGCGAATTCATTCATAGCGCAGCGCCTCTACGGGATTCATGCGGGCGGCGCGGCGGGCCGGAAAGATGGTGACGATGAACGACAGGCCCAAGGACAAGGCCACCGCTGACATCACGTCCCCAAATTGCAACTTGGCGGGCAGTGCGTAGATGCCGCGGATCGAGGGGTCCCAGACATCGCCGCCCGTGACCATGTTCACAAAGGCCACGATGCTGTCGATGTAGATGGCGAACAGACAGCCCAAGGTGACACCCAACAGCGTTCCCACAACCCCGGTAAAGGCCCCACAGATGAAGAATATCCGCAGAATTGACCCCTCGGTCAGGCCCATTGTGCGCAGAATGCCGATGTCACGGCCCTTGTTTTTCACCAGCATGATCAAGCCCGAGATGATGTTCATCGCGGCAATCAGCACCAGAATGGACAGGATGATGAACATCACATTGTCCTCGATATCCAGCGCGCGCAGGAAAGACCCCGCAGAGTCCCGCCACGTCCACAACAGCGCATCCGGCCCGCCCGCCTGCATCAGGGCAGGAGTGTAGCCATCGACCATTTCAGGATTCTGCACCATCAACTCGACTTCATCCGCGAAGGTTTCGCGGTTGAAGAAGCTTTGTGCCTCGGAAAACGGCATATAAATCCGGGTCTTGTCAATGTCCCAGCGGCCAGCGGTAAAGACATAGACCACCGTATAGGCATTCACGCGCGGGCTGGACCCGAAGGCGGTTTTCACCCCTGAAGGCGCGATCAGCCGCAGCTTGTCGCCGACCGTTACCCCCAACTCGCGGGCAATACCCGAGCCAATCGCGATGCCGTCGTTGAATTGTTCAAGATCGCCGTAGGCATCGGCGCCCGTACCGACGCGCGGGATGGCTTTCAGATCCTCCAGCCGGATGCCGAACACCTCGGCCCCATTCGCGCCCTCGCCTGCCGTCACCATCACCTGACCTTTGATCAGGGGCGCGGCGCTGGTCACGCCCGGAATGGCGGCAAGGCGGGCGGCCAGCGCGTCGAAGTCTTGAAAGCCCTTCACCATCTGGCCATCGTCACCCAGCCGCCCAGCCGAATAGACAGTCACATGGGCATTTGCGCCCAGAATTGTGTCGACAAATTCGGCCCGAAAGCCAGACCGCACTGCCAGCGTGGCGATCAGCGCAAACACGGCCAAAGTGATGCCGATCAGGCTGATCCATGTCATCGCCGACACGCCACCTTCGGCCCGCTTGGCACGCAAATAGCGCCATGCGATCATGAATTCAAAGCGGGAAAAGGGTCTGGTCGTTGCCAAGGTGCTGCTCTTTCGTTTTGCGCATAACGTGCAACGTTAGGGCGGCAGGGTCAAGGAACGGTTGTGTGTAAGCGGCTTATAGCTCCGTCTCCGCACCCGGCGGATTAACCTGCAGCAGCTCCGCCGGGGTCTTGCGGCGGATCAGAATATCACCGTTGGGCAGAAGTTCGGGGGCATGGAAGTTCTTGATGTCGTCGATCATCGCCAGCAATTCCATGATCCGGGGCTGCGCCTGTTTCAGCGCGTCGGTCATGTCCTTCAGAGATGGCTCCACCTTGGTCATCATGTGGTCCAGCAGCATCTGCGCGCCGCGTTCCATCAGGCTCAGGCCCTGCTCCACGTCATCGGCTGGCGGTGCGGGCGTTTGGGCCTGCACGGGCGAAGTCAGCAGAAAGAGGGCGACAATCGCATGTTTCATCGCTGCAATATGGGCGCGGCCTGTGACAGTTTCAAATCACAATGTCAGGTCAAGCGTCACCGGAAAGTGATCAGAGGCGGAAAGCAGCGCATCGCGCAACTCAGGCACCTTTGCCACGCCCGGATCGTCCAGAGGATGCCAGATGCGCCAACCGGGTTTGGTCGCCGCCAGATCGGCTGAGATCATGATGAAATCCAACAGCGCCTCAAAGAACCGCTGCTGCGGCTGCAACCAAAAGCGCGCCGTGGTGGGCGACAGGCCCACCCGTTGCGTCAGCACCATTTCGGCATGCGGATCGGTCAGGCGCTGCAAGGGTGGGGCGTTCAGGC
>JBIHZO010000458.1:0-3066 GCA_044231405.1 Cypionkella sp.
TTTCAGGTTTTCCTGAATAGCCGAATCCAGCGGCAGAATCGCATTCTTGTCTTCGATGAAGTCGCCAAGCTGGCTGTCTTCCTCGTCGCCAATCGGGGTTTCCAAGGAAATCGGTTCCTTGGCGATCTTCATCACCTTGCGCACTTTTTCCAGAGGCATCTGCAGCTTTTCGGCCAGTTCTTCCGGCGTCGGTTCGCGGCCGATTTCGTGCAGCATCTGCCGGCCCGTGCGGACCAGCTTGTTGATCGTTTCGATCATATGCACCGGAATACGGATGGTGCGGGCCTGATCGGCGATAGAGCGGGTGATCGCCTGACGGATCCACCAAGTGGCATAGGTGCTGAATTTATAGCCCCGGCGGTATTCGAATTTATCAACGGCCTTCATCAAGCCGATGTTGCCTTCCTGAATAAGATCGAGGAATTGCAGACCGCGGTTCGTATACTTCTTGGCAATGGAAATCACCAGACGCAGGTTTGCCTCTACCATTTCCTTCTTGGCCTGACGGGCTTCCTTTTCGCCCTTCTGGACCTGATTCACGATCCGGCGGAATTCGGAAATGTCGACGCCGATATAGGTGCCGACCGTCGCCATTTCGGCGCGCAAATCTTCAACCTTTTCGCGTGACCGTTCCAGCAAAGCCTGCCAGCCGCGCCCGGCCTTCGAGGCCATGCGGTCCAGCCATGTCGGGTCCAGCTCATAGCCCTGATATTCGTCGATGAATTCGCGGCGGTTGATCCGCGCGGCATCGGCCAGCTTTACCATGCCCGAATTGATCGCCATGATCTTGCGGTTGATGCCGTAAAGCTGATCAATCAGCGCTTCGATACGGTTGTTGTGCAGGTGAAGTTCATTCACCAACATCACGATTTCACTGCGCAATTTCTGATAGGCGGTTTCTTCGGTGGCCGAGAAACGCGACTTTTCCGACAGCGTCGCCGACATCCGCAAATCCTGCATTTCGGCAAGCTTGGCGTAATCGCGTGCGATCAGGTCGAGGGTTTCCAGAACCTTCGGCTTCAGCGTCGCCTCCATCGCGGCCAGCGACATCGACGCGCCATCATCTTCGTCATCTTCGTCATCGTTGCGCATCAACGGGTTGCCGTCAGCGTCCAGTTCCGGCTCTTCGCCACCCGCACGACGCGGCGCGGCTGCGTCCAGATCGACGCCCTCCAGATCGGCACCGACCAGACCTTCTTCACCGTCCAAAGACCGCCCAAAGGTGGCCTCTAGGTCGATCACATCGCGCAGCAGGATGTCTTCGGACAAAAGTTCGTCGCGCCAGATGATGATGGCCTGAAAGGTCAGCGGGCTTTCGCACAAGCCCGCAATCATCGTGTTACGGCCGGCCTCGATGCGCTTGGCGATGGCGATCTCGCCCTCGCGCGACAGCAATTCGACAGAGCCCATCTCACGCAGATACATCCGCACCGGGTCGTCGGTGCGGTCCAACGCTTCTGTCGTGGTGGTGACAACGGCCACGTCGCGCGCGCCAGATGTGGATTCCACCAGATCGCCGCCGACCGGGGCCTCGCCCTCTTCCAGTTCTTCGTCCTCAATGACGTTGATGCCCATTTCGGACAGCATCGACATGACGTCTTCGATCTGCTCAGAGGACACCTGTTCGGGCGGCATCACGTTGTTCAGCTGATCATAAGTAATGTACCCGCGTTCGCGGGCGTCGGCGATCATCTTCTTGACCGCGGCCTGGCTCATATCCAGCGATACATCGGCCTCTTCGCCTTCGGGTTTGCCATCGTCGGTGTCTTTGGCGGCCATGGTAGCTCCTTACAGGTCGAGTTTGGTCGAATCAGGCGCAAGTAATCGAATCAATAACGCGAATCACGGCGAGGGAAAGCCGAATCAGTGGTTTTTCTTTTCCCAGACTTTGCTATCTATCAAGCTTTGCAGGTGGTTTGACAGGGCCGTTCGGTCTTCACCCAAGTCGGCGGCGTCTTCACGGTCGGGGTGGTCGGCCTTGTGGCGTGCCGCAGCGGCTTGGGTCAGCCGCCACGTCAGCCCTTCGTCGGCCAGTCCTGACATGTCCTCAACCGCTTCTTCTATCTCGCGTCGCGCGCCACGATGGGCGTCGAGTTTGGCCAATTCCTCCGCCAGACACAGGGTCGCAAGGTCGGTATCGGCCTGGTTTCGCACGGGCGGCGCAATAGCCACATGGGGACGCGCCATCAGCGCCGCAAGGGCAGCGGGCGCTTGTTCCGCGATGAAGCCGTGCAGCAGTGCCGCATCATCATCGCGGTGCGCCAGCAAAATCCGGCGCAGGTCGGCGTGGTCGTCATGGGTCATCACCACCCGTTCCAGCGCTGATTCGAACCGCCGGATCAGGCCGGGATGCACGATCAATGTCGCCAGAATGACCGCTTCGCGCAGTTGTTCCTCAACGCGGGTAGAGCCAGTGGCCAATGCCGAGCCTTTGGTCGATGCCATCGGTGGCAGCTCGATTGCGGGCCCAAACCGCCCTTTTTGGCCCGGCGCGCGCGGGGTGTAGGGCTTGAAGGGGCGCACGCCCTGCCCGAACAGCTCCAACCGCAACTGTTTGATATCTTCGCCGTAATGCGACCGAATCGACGGATCGGCGATGCGTTTGAGATGCGCGCGCAACGATTTGTCCAAGGCGGCCTTGCGTTCGGGGCTGTCGAAACTGCGCCCCTCAATCTCGCGCTGCCACAGTAGTTTGACCATGGGCACGGCCCCGTCCAGCACCGCCTTCATCGCACCTGCGCCTTGCGATTTGATCAGGTCGTCGGGGTCCATGCCCCCCGGCATCACCGCAAACCGCAGGCCCTTGCCCGCCTCCAACAGCGGCAAAGCCAGATCAATCACCCGCAGTGCTGCCCGAATGCCCGCCGTGTCGCCATCAAGCGCGATGATCGGCTCGTCATTGATGCGCCACATCAGGCGCAACTGATCTTCTGTCACCGCAGTGCCCAAGGGTGCCACGGCCGCCTTGAACCCGGCCTCGGAAAGCGCAATGACGTCCATATAGCCTTCGGCGACCACCAAAGGCGCACCCTTGCCCGAAGCCTCGCGCGCCGGAGCATGGTTGTA
>JBIHZO010000459.1:0-3057 GCA_044231405.1 Cypionkella sp.
TTGGTCTGAACGCTGCGATCCGCGTTTGAAGCGTCATCGAGTCGGCTTCGTTCCACGTCAGGCCTTCGGTCCTCATGACTCCCCGCGCTGCATGAGCCCCACCCCCAAGCCCTTCCTTCCGTTTGATTACAACCCGCTTCCCGCCCCTTTCGACGCCCCTCCCATCCAGGACGAGGACGGCCCAAAACTGCCGTTCATCGTTGGTCTGCACGGGCTGATCGCTTCATTGAACCGGTCGTTGATTCACTTTGCATCAGGCAAGAGATGCGAAAGGCGCGTTCAAGTCGTGCTGACCACGCAACCCATACTGCCACAAGGATACGGTAAGCAGGGCCTTTCCAATTTTCGGTGAGATCCGTAGTTTAAGCTGTAAGCAATTGTAGGCTGCCATGATCGACACATCCCGCTTCCTGTCCGACCTTCACCACTTGCGCAGTTTCGGCGCGCAAGGCACCGGCGTGATCCGCCCGGCCTATTCCGCACCGGACATAGCCGCACGGGACTGGCTGGCGGGGCGTATGGCCGAGGCCGGATTGGCCGTGCGCCTTGATGCGATGGGCAACCTGTTTGGTATGGCAGACGCGCCCTCGCTGTTGCTGGGGTCGCATTCCGACACGCAGCCGACGGGCGGCTGGCTCGATGGGGCGCTGGGGGTGATTGCGGCGCTGGAATTGGCGCGGGCGTCGCGGGAGGCGGGCGGGCCTGCGATTTCAGTGGTGTCGTTTCAGGACGAAGAGGGCCGGTTTGGCGGGACCACCGGGTCGGCGGTGTGGTCGGGTTTGCTGCCGTTGGCCGAAGCGGACACCGCCGAGGATACCGACGGCGTGACGCTGGCCGAGGCGCGGCGGGCGCTGGGGAACCGGGTGGGCGGCGATGTGGACCCCGCGCAGTTCACCGGCTTCATAGAGCTGCACATAGAACAGGGGCCGACGCTGGACACGGCGGGCGAACAAATCGGGGTGGTCACTGAAATTGTTGGCTACCGCGAGCTGATGGTGACATTGACCGGGCAACAAAACCACGCGGGCACCACGCCAATGGCGCTGCGGCGGGATGCGTTTCAGGGGCTTTCTGCTTTCAATGCCCGGCTGAACGACCGGTTATGCAACGTGGTCATACCGCAATCGGTGTGGACGATCGGTCATGTGGCGGTGGCCCCCAACGCGTCGTCCATCGTGCCGGGGCAGGTGCGATTTTCGATGCAATGGCGCGATGGCGACAGGGACCGGCTGGCGCGGATGCAGGCGGTGATCGAGGCGACGCTGGCCGAGGTGGCCGCCGAGATGGGTCTTGGCCTCGATATCGGGCCGCTGCTGGGTCTGGAACCGGTGGCGATGGACCCGATCTTGCGCGCCCGACTGGAGTCTGCGGCCGAGGTGGTGGCGCCGGGGCGCTGGCGGCGCATGCCGTCGGGCGCGCTGCATGACGCGACGAACGTGGCGCGCCTGATGCCGGTGGCGATGCTCTTCGTGCCCTCGATTGGCGGAATCAGCCATGCGTTCGAGGAGGACACGGCTGAGGCAGATCTGGTCGCCGGCCTGCGGGTGCTGGCGCATGCCATTGGCGTTTAGCCGTGGTCGGCAAGCGGATCTAACGATCTACAGCATCTAAGATACGGCGTGTCAGGCTCTGAAGCGCCAAAGCTTGCTGCAGCGCGTAACGCTGGGTGGCCAGACCTTGCTGAAAATACGTTGATTTCCGTCTGGGTGTCGCAAGGCGTAAGGGGCTGGGTCCATGCATCCCAAATTTGGAGGACAGCGCCATGTAGACACTTGTTTTCACAATTCTTCTTGCATTGCTGGCGCATACAGCAATGGCGCAGACCGAGGTGGGCATCACGAAAGACCTGCCCGCAGTCACTTTGCAGGCCGACAACGGTCCCGTGACGATCAACAGGATTGAGAACACTAAGAGTGAGAGCAGCGGCGAATAGGCGTTGACCTCGCGGCCTTGTCCCGACTATTGCGTCCAACCCCATGCCGCTGCGGAAGGTGTAACGGCGATCGGAGAGTTGGAACTGATCGAAATGCTGCTGTCCCCGGACGCCGTGGTCGCAGGCAGCCGCACCCGCGACTGGTTCGAGGGCGGAACGATCCCCGGCGCGATCCACATCCCCTATGCCTGCGTCGTGGACGGATTGGCCCAACTGGGGTGTGAGCCGGATTGCGACGGCTGGGACTGCAAAGCGGCAAAGCCAGTAGACTTGTTCTGCAATGGCATTTGGTGCGGCCAGCCTCCGACGGCGATCCGCAACATGATCAGTGCCGGATACCCCGCAAACCGGATTTTCTATCACCGTGGGAGTATGCAGGTCTGGCGTCTACTCGGTCTGACTGTCATCGTTTCAGAATGACCGCGGCGAGACCGGCTTTGCGCCCCTGCCGGACTGACCTGAGGGAAGCTGAGAAAAGCCATGAAGACAATCGACGTTGCCATTCTGGGCGGTGGACTGGCGGGGTTGAACGCGGCGCGCCTGCTGCATCGCGCTGGGATCCATTTCCATCTGTTCGAGGCGAGGGATCGTCTTGGTGGACGCATCCTGACCGTGGACGAAACCGGAGAGCCTGACAGTGACGGCTTTGACCTTGGCCCGTCGTGGTTCTGGCCCGGCATGCAGCCGCAACTGGCGGCCCTCGTTTCCGAACTGGGCGTGCCGATTTTCGCACAGCACACGGCCGGGGGTATGCTGTTCGAACGCAGTCTGCGCGAGCCGCCGCAGCGGGTGGCGGGCGCTGGACAGGATCAGGGCTCGATGCGTCTGGTCGGCGGAATGGGCGCGCTGGTGCGGGCGCTGGCGAAGGATCTGCCCGCGGCGTGCATACGTCTGAACGCGCCGGTCACCGATCTGCGGCTGGTCGCGGGTGGGATATTGCTGACCATCGCGGGCGATGGCCAGCCTGTCGAAACTCTGGTGGCGCGCCATGTGATCTCGACCCTGCCGCCGCGTTTGATGGCCGAGGCTATTCGCCTTGACCCTGTGATGGACCCTGTAACGGTCAGCCACTGGCGGAAAACGCCGACATGGATGGCCCCGCACGCAAAGTTCTTCGCCATCTA
>JBIHZO010000090.1:0-10129 GCA_044231405.1 Cypionkella sp.
TCTGCGCTCACGTTTGGCGGCAGGGCAGGGCCGGCCGGGTCAAGTGTTGCAGGGGCTGCACATTGCCTGTGGCAGCGGCGCGGTGGAAATCCTTCAGGCACAACGTGAAGGCAAACGCCCTGTCGCGGCTGCTGATTTCCTGAACGGGCTGGCCTTGCCGGAAATATTAGGTTGAACGACCCATTTTAATCTGCGGCGGCGGCCCCCATATTCCACGCAGAAATTGGAGATTTGCCATGCCAGTCGTCGCCCTGATCATCATCGGAATCGCTGCCGGTTTCATTGCGACGCGCGTGATGAAACTGAACACCGACGTGCTCACCACCATGGCAATCGGCATTGGTGGCGCATTGATCGGGGGATTTTTGTTGCGGACATTGTTGATGATGGTCGGTTGGATGGCTGGATTTGTGGGCGCAGTGCTTGGCGCTATCACACTGATTTGGCTGTATAAAGTCTATATCGCGCGCTGATCTGCGGCGCGGCGCAACGCTTCACCCAGGCGGAACGTCTTGCCGCCAGCATTGTCCCACATCAGCCGGCCCTGCCACGCCGCGAACATCATGGCGCCTGCGTCCCGGCCTTTGACCCCGCCGCCCAATCGCACTGCCAGCGCCGCTTCAACCGATTTCCGCCACAAAGCCGCGCGTTCCATCAGCGCTTTGTCGCGCTGACTTGCGGTCAAAAGCGCAGGAATATCCACCTGCGCGCCGATGTCTTTCAAGAAGCCCTGCGCGCCTTTGGCTGACACCAAGGCCTCCAACTCCACCGCCGCAGTCAAGGTTTCCAAGTCCGTCCAACTGGCTGCAATTGCCGAGGCAATCATGGCATCCCGTGACCCATAACGTTGAACCAAAGTCGGCGCGGCAAGACCGCAGGCAGAGGAGATCAAACCAAAGGAAATGGCCTTGTCCCCTTCGGTCAGCAGCTTTCGCAGGACCAGAGCCAGAATTTCAGAGTCGGGAATGGTTTTTGTGCGTGCCATGACCTTAATATGAACGGTTATTCTTGAAATGAAAGAAATTTATGAGCGAAGGTTCTGAAATCAGTCGTCGACCTCATCCTCTGCCGTCAAAGGTCGCGTCGCCTGGTCAATCCGTTTCACACCAGCATGCTTTTTCAACATCTTACGCGCAGTTTGGGTCAGCCCGATTTCCTTCAATACGCGCATGATGCGGTAGTGGATCGTGAAAATCTCCCGATCGGCAGGCAGCGCATCTCCCCGCAGTTTGCCGCCAAGGATGTAGTGTTGCTCCTCTGGCAGAATATTCCAGCCCAACCCGGCCCTCTGAATGGCCAGAGGCAGACTGATCTGATCCAGATATGGCCGTTTGCCCGGAACATCGGGATGCGCATCCAGCGTTTGCGCGACATCCATCCAGATCTGTGGAAAGCTCTTTCCTTCAGGGGTGCGGAATTGTTCTGGGAATGTGAACAATCCAGAGCTGAAATACGGAATTCGGCCGCGTGCGCCCTTCTGGCGCATCAGCCGAATGCGATCTGCCGGGACGTCCATGCCGCAGGCCTTGTAGATCTGGTCCCAATCCGACGTTTTCCCCCAGACCATCGATGCTGCCGGCGTGAGGGAAACATGGCCGTCCATCACCAGATTTTCAACGGAGTTGGGACGCAGGCACAGGATGTCGCTGTCAAAAAATGCAGAGAATTCAGTATCTCGCGGCTCCAAGGTGGCCAAAATCTTGTTGCCGTGCGGGTAGGGGGGGGCAAAGCGTCCTGCCACCTGAAAGCTGCGCAGATCGCAATTCAGGCGACGCAGGATTTCTTTTACATCAGGGGAAATCTGGTCCAGTTTGATGTCTGGGCAGTAGCCCACCAGAGCAACGGTATCGCCAAACTGTTCGCGCAGCGAGGCGGCCAGAAAGCAAGCCATCACCTCGTATTCCGGCGGCTCGACGATGAAAAAAACGGTCAGTTTCTGAGCCATAGCCTTCCTGTACTGCTGCTGCGCCCATGCGGACACCTTTTTCCGAACTATGCCCGCCAATGCGACCGCTGTCACCCTTTGACCCGCAAGTCGAAAGGTTTTCAGGCCGCAACTGGTGTCAAATTGGAAACTATTGGCCTTCCTGCCACATATTTTTCGCCCGTTTCCCGAGGGTTGGCCGGACTCTTGCTGCAACGCAGGCGCTTGTCCTATGATGCACCACAAGACCACCAGACCAGAAACCGGACGCAAACCGGTTCACTATGGAATAAGGCAGGCAAGTGGGCAGCGGTGTGAGTGCGAAGCAGATGAAAACCAGCGAAACCCAAGCAGATGGTCGTCCCAAGGGTGCAGCCGAGCTTTGGGGGGCTGTTGATTTCCCTTTGAAGCGCCACGTCAGTCCGCATGGCCAAGTCACCGCTGTCTCGATGATGAAGGACGAAGGGCCCTATGTGATTGAATGGGTCGCGCATCATCTTGCAATTGGGTTTACCGACCTGGTTGTCTATACGAACGATTGTTCAGATGGCACCGATGACATGTTGATCCGGCTGGAGGAACTGGGCCTTTGCCACCACCGCCGCAACGTGATTCCCGAAGGCATCCGGCCCCAACCATCGGCCCTGAACCATGCACAGGCGGAACCGGTGGTGCAGCAGTCGGACTGGGTTTTGGTGTTTGACGCGGACGAGTTCCTGTCGATCAAATACGGAGACGGCACGCTGGATGATCTGATCGGCGCGGCTGTCGACAAGGGGGCCAATGGCATCGTGGTGACTTGGCGGATCTTCGGGTCAGGCGGTGTGGTGGATTGGTCACGCGCGCCGGTCACGGAACAATATCTATGGGCCGCACCCCAGACTTGGAACAAGGGCTGGGGCGTCAAAACGCTTTTCACCTTTGATGCTGATTATTGGAAACTGGGCATTCACCGGCCGAAGATGAAGAATCGGCACATCGAAACGGAGTTTCCCGACAAGATCAAATGGCTGAACGGGTCGGGCAGCGAGATGGAGGATTATTTCAAGTTTCGCGGCTGGCGGTCGATCACGCGGACGGTTGGATATGACTGGGTGCAGCTGAATCATTATGCTGTGAAATCGGTCGACAGCTATGCCATCCGCAAGATGCGGGGCAATGTGAACAACAAGGCGGATAAGTACAATTCCGACTATTGGAGCCTGCAGGACCGCAACGAAGTGCGCGATGACACGATGTTACGCTACACCGAAAGCCGGGGTCGGATCATCGCGCAGCTGCTGAAGGACACTGTCCTGAGCCGCCTGCATACAGCCGCTTTGGCGCGGGCCGAAGGGCGCCTCGCCGAATTGCGGCAGACAGAGGCTTATCATCAGCTTTTGGCCGATCTGGCGCTGGCCTCGGCGGTTCCGATCACCCAGATCGTTGCCAAACCGCCGCAGGCGCGCGACAAGGAAAAGATTGCCGCACTGATGTCTGACGTGGAAAAGAAGCGCGGTGCCAAGGCCAAGGCAGAGCGTGTGGCCATCCCGAAGGACCCTGTGGAATCTGTGCCGATGGGGTCCTATAACCCCGGCGAGATTGACCTGTCGCAAAATATTGTTTCGGAGTGGCATGCAAATCACACCGTCAAGATTCCAGCGGATAGCCGCGTTTTTGCCGCGCATGTGCTGCCCCTGATCCAATCCGGCAAGTTTGAACGTGGGCTGGCGCGGCGTATGCCGCAGGTGTTGGCTCAGGGCGCGAAAGTATTGGAAATCGGTGCGGCTGTGGGCTTTCTGGCCGCGCATTGCGCCAATATCAGGGCCGATCTGACCGTTGCCATGCAAGAGGACAATCCCGGCCTGCGGCATGTGCTGTTGGCTGTCTGTGCCATAAGTGAACGGGCGTTCAATGACAGGTTTCGGTTGTTGGATCAAACGCTTGGTGACGAGCCGGCGCAGGGGGTTCTGGCGTTGATTGCGGCGGAAAACCCCGATGCCCTGCTGTTGACCGATCCGCGATTGTCCCCCGATATCCTGGGCAAGGTGCTGCTGGCCTTGCCCGCCCCGGCCCCCAACCAATTGTTTCTGTACGGTCGGCTGTTGGAGCAATGGCACCCGCAGATTGACAAATTTACCGCGCATTTGGCTGTTTTGGGCTATGTGCCGGATTACGGTTTTGACCCGCATATCGCGCGTGGTTTTCGGCTTGGCGGCGCGGATGAGGCCGACCAGCCCTGCTAGCGCCTTGCTGGACAGGTTCCCCCCACTACGGCATTGTTGAAAAAAACGAAACAGAGGCAGTACCCCATGGCCACCCCAGTTCGCAGACCCGTCGCCTCACTTTGGATTGGCGAGAGGCTGCATTATCTTAACCAGTTGTGCCTTCTCAGCCATGTCAAACACGGCCATCCGACGACGCTTTACTGCACCGATACAGTGACAAATGTGCCCGAAGGCATCATCGTCAAGCCCGCCACGGACATCATGGCGATTGATATGGACATCGTGCGGCAGACTTCGGAAAGTTTCCTGTCCAACGTGTTTCGCTACAAGATGATCGAGAAAACCGATGCGGTCTGGATTGATTGTGACGCGTTCTGTCACAGGCCCTTTCCGGATGAGATGCAGAATATCTATGCAGGTCATGGGTTCAGGGGGGCGCTGAACTGTGGCGTGGTCTACATTCCGCAAAAGGGTGAGCTGATCCGTCAGCTGCTGGACTATTACGACAACCTGCCCGACGCCCCCGCCTGGTTCAACAAGCAGCAACGCAAACGCATTGAAAAGCAGGATACCAGCCTGCCGCAAGCCGTCCGCATCTACAATGCCGAGCGTACGGCCTTCGGTCCGCAGGCCTTCACCTACTTCGCCCAGCAGACCGGCGATTTTGAAAAGGGCTTGACCTCTGATTACCTCTATCCAGTGCCGTTCCAGTTGAATGACGTGTTCTACGATCCCTACGGCCGGGTAGAGGGGCATTTTACCGACAACACCCTTTCAGTGCATCTTTACACCAACGGCACCAAACCCTGGTGGCGCAAGAACCCCCCAATGCCCAATTCCTATGCCGCCCGGATGTGCGCCGACATCGGCGTGAACCCGGCCGAGGCGCTGGAAGAATAACGGATGGATCAGCAGGGGTTCGTGGCGACCGAAGTCGCGCACCGGCTGGGGGCCATTGGCGCGGCCCGACTCAGTCTGGCTGAGGGTCCGCGCGATTACGCTGTGGCTGTCGGTTCCGGCGGGGCTCTGGCGTGGAATGCCGCTGCCCATGCGCCCTATCCGGCCAACGGCTGGTGGGCGAACCCCGATCAGCCCGATTTGCCCAACAATTCGGCGCGCGGGGTGCGGCCTGAAAAGTCGCAGGGTGCGCTGCGGTCCTTGCTGCGCGCCGGTGCCGATTTTGATCTGATGATCGACATGCAGGACCGCCGGGTGCGGTCGCTTGAAACGCCCGAGGGCGAGGTTTTCCCGACTTTCGTCTTCAACCGGGTTGAGGGCGCTGCGGGCCGGATCCTGTGGCCGATGCCGACCGACCTGCATGAAATCGGCGCCAGTGCCTTCCTTGGTCCGTTTCCTGACCCTGATGCGCTGCGCTTTGCCGACCGCAGCCCGACGGTGGTTTGGCGCGGTGGCATGACGGGGCGGGGCGGGCGCGGCGATGTGCGGCAAGAGGGCCACCGATTTCAGAAACTGTTCGTCGAGGTGGAGCAGGGCCGTCGTGCGCTCTCTTGGGCGCATAAGAAACTGCATGATTTCCCCCGTTTTGCCTTCGTACGCCACTTGGCCGCCGATCCCCGTGCCGATGTCGCCCTGATCGCGCAGGATTGGCTGCACCCGCTGTCGCAGCCCATACTTGCGCCGATGACCAAGCCAGCCATGCCGCAACGCGCTCAGGCGCGGCACAAGTATGTCGCGGTGCTGCGCGGTGCCGATCTGGCGTCGTCCTTCTTCTGGACGATGAACAGCGGCTCTTTGGGGCTGGTGATGGAGACGCCTTGGGAAAGTTTTGCCTCGGTGCATTTCAAACCCTGGGTGCATTATGTGCCGTTCAAGGTGGATATGTCGGATTTTCACGAACGCTTTGCCTGGTGTGAAGCCAACCCTGCCGACTGCGCCGAAATGGTGCAGGCGGCGGGGCAGATGTGTCAAAATCTGGCACGGCAGGACTTGCGGGATCTGGCGGACCGGGCGGTGATCAAAGCCCTGCGCGCCGTTTTGATGGGATAGGAAAGATCATGGCCAAGAAGAACAAGCCCGTGCCCGAGGCGGAAGCCTTGCCACAGTCCGAGGCCGAACAGCGCGCCGAGGTGATGATCCGCCGCATGAAGCGCAACCTGCGCAAATCATGGGCCGAAGGCTATATGACGGCCATCTGTGCCATGTTGAAACCCGGTGATCTGGTGATGGATTGTGGTGCGAACATGGGCGTGGTGACGGCGGTGCTGGCCGCGACCGGGGCCGATGTGATCGCCTATGAGCCCGACCCTTTTGCCTTTGGCACCTTGCAACAAAAATTCGCCGACATGCCCAATGTCACCTTGGTCAACGCCGCGGTGGGCGTGGGGCAGGGCACCGTGCGGCTGATGCGGGCGGATAATTTCGGTGAAAACCCCGAGGGCGCTTCGGTCAAAAGCACCATTCTGGATGGTGGCCGCCGGATTGATGCCGAAAACGCGGTCGAGGTGCCACTGCTGGATTTTCCCGGGCTGGTGCGCGCAAATGTGGCCAGGCGCGGCGAAATCGCCTTTGTCAAAATGGACATCGAAGGCGCGGAACTGGACATTCTGGAGGTCATGCATCGGGATGCGCTGTTTGCAGGCGTCCGCTGTCTTGTCGCTGAAACCCATGAGCGCAAATTCAAGGACCTGCGCGACCGCTACAAGGCCCTGCGTGAACTGGTCGCCGAAGCCTACCCGCCAGGCAAGGTCAATCTGGATTGGATTTGACCACGCTCTGCCCTGTTGCTACTGGCTGACCCAAACTTTGTAAGGATTTCCGGTGTTCCCTGACTGGCCCAGCTTTGTGGCGACCCAAGAAGTGCTGATCGCGATGCGGTTTTCATATTTCGGCAATTCGGGCTGGAAAAGTGAGTTCTCCAAGAACCCCGGCTTGCTGTTTGACGAAGACCGCCTGAAAATGCGGCTTGCCCTGTTGGAAACCCTGCCGCTGCCCTCGCTGGTGGCGCAGACCGATCAGAACTTTCACCTTATGGTGCTGTGCTCTGAGACCATGCCCGACTGGGCGCTGGACACGCTGGCCGAGATTTGCGGTGAACTGCTGCCCGCCGGACGCTTCACCATCGCACCCCGCCCTTATGGCTTTGCCCATCGCCACCTGACGCTGTTCATGGCCGACCGCTACGGTCCCGGCCTGGGCATCCATGCCGTTTTGGACGATGACGATGCGCTGGCGATAGACTTCGTCGCCACCCTGCGCGAGGTGCTGGGCGGGCTGCCGCCGATGGAGGTCGAAGACGACATGCGCTTTGTCTCTTTCCCCAACGGCTATGGCCTGACGATTGAAGACGGCGAGGTGCCCGATTATCGCCTTTACCTGCACCGCTATCCCTACATCAACCTTGGCCTGTCGATGGTGGCGGCCACAGGCGGCAAGAACCTGTTCTCGATCCGCCACCGCAAAACCCCCGCCGAATACAATTGCCGCCTTTACCGCCGCAAAACCATGTTCATCCGCAGCGTGAACCCGGTGAACGACAGCCGCGTCGAGGTATCGGACAAATGGGAGCCGGTGTTGAACTGGCGCACCCACAAGGATGTCCGCAACCGCTTCCCCTTCCTGACCGAAATCTGAACCCCGAAAATTCAACCAAAATTGGCGCTTCATCTTGGCGAAAATATCCCTGGGGCGCAGGGGCTGGCCCCCGCCTCTTGTGCAGCACCCTATCCCTTGAATGGGGCCATCCCCGCCCGCGCCAATTCATCCGCCCGCTCATTCTCGGCATGCCCCGCGTGACCCTTGATCCAGCGCCAGACCACCTTGTGCCGCGCCTGCGCCAGATCCAGCCTTTGCCACAGATCAACATTCTTCACGGGGGCCTTGCTGGCAGTCTTCCAGCCGTTGCGCTTCCAGCCATGAATCCACTCGGTCACGCCGTTCTTTACATAGGCGCTGTCGGTCACGATGGTCAGTTCTGACACCCGCGTCAAAGCCTCCAGCGCCGAAATCGCGGCCAGCAACTCCATACGGTTGTTGGTGGTATGCGCCTCACCGCCGTTCAGGGTGCGCTCCTTGACCACCTGACCGTCCTCCCGCGCAATCATCAACACGCCCCAGCCGCCGGGGCCGGGATTGCCGGAACAGGCCCCGTCGGTATAGGCAAAAAGATCGGCGCTCACGGTTGCTTGGCCCGGTTTTTGGCCTTTTTGACCAGATTGGAAGGAGTGTTGTCTTGCAGGATCTGCAGCACGGCTTGCACCCGTTCAGCATCGGCAGCTATGGGGAAACGTTCTAACACGACGTAGGTGTCGTCCAGCAGAATGCGCCCGGCGATTGACCCGCCGCCAATCGGAATCTCATCGTCGCCCACCGATTTGGGCGGGTTGTCGAGCAATTCCTCGGCATAGGGCTCAATCGCATCGCCCATGGTCTTTTGCGCAGCTACCGGGAGTTTCCGTATCACCGTGGCGCAGCCCGGAGCCTCATCGGCGTAGCCCTTGCAATAGGTGGCCTGAACCGTCCCGTCGGACAGGAACTCCACCTGGTAATCCCAGGCGTATTCCGGCGGCAAACTGCCGCTGTTTTCACCCCATGCGGCAACCACCGTGGGGGCTTGTGCCATCAGCGGCGTCGCGGCAAGGCCAAGGGCCAGAATGATCCATTTCATATCGCAACCTCGAAAATCCCACATTACAGATAAAGCCCGATCGCCAAAGATGCCAGCACGCCGCTTGTCAGGATCAACCGCAACCGCATCCACCACACGGGCGCAAGCCCCTGTCGCCAGAAATACCAATCCAACCCCAGCAGGCCCACAAACCCCAGCATCAGCGCAGAAATCGCCTGAGGTGTTGGTCCCGTCGTGGTGAAAAACGCCCAAAGTGCGGGGATCACCGACAGCCCATAGCCCAACGCCGCCGCGCTCCCGCTGGCCTTGGTGGCAAAGCCCCAAAGCACGCCGGACATGAAGGACAGGATCACGATGCCATAGTGCAGCATGATCCGGTCTTCCCAGCCCCGCAAAGGGGTCGGCGCCGCCGCCAATCCGGTCAGGGCAAGTCCCACAAACGGGATCAACCCCGCCAGTCCCAGCCACAGCGCCGATCTGGGGATCATACCGTTTCCCGCAACATGCGCGGCACCTTGAATTCGATGTTCTCCTGCGCAGTTTCGACCAGTTCGACGGTCGTCTCATAGCGTGCGCGGAAGGCGTCGATGACCTCGTTCACCAGCACTTCGGGAGCCGATGCCCCCGCCGTGACGCCCACCGACCGCACCCCCTCCAGCGCGCGCCAGTCGATGTCTGTCGCCCGCTGCACCAGCTGCGCATAACCACAGCCTGCGGTCTTGCCCACCTCGACCAACCGCATAGAGTTCGACGAATTCGGCGCGCCGATCACCAAAAGGGCGTCTATCTTGCTCGCCATCGCCTTGACCGCCGCCTGTCGGTTGGTGGTGGCATAGCAGATGTCTTCCTTGTGCGGCCCCACGATGGCCGGGAACCGCGCCTGCAAGGCCGCCACAATGCCTGCGGTGTCATCGACCGACAAAGTGGTCTGCGTGATATAGGCCAGCCGCCCCGCATCCCGCACCACCAGTCCCGTCACATCGGTGGCGGTTTCCACCAGGAGCACCTCCCCTTCGGGCAATTGTCCCATGGTGCCAATGGTTTCAGGATGGCCCGCATGGCCGATCATCACCATTTGCAAGCCCGCCTCGAAATGGCGCTGCGCCTCATTGTGCACCTTCGTGACCAAGGGGCAGGTGGCATCCACCGCAATCATCTGCCGGGCAGCGGCCGCCTCTGGCACCGATTTCGGCACACCATGGGCGGAAAAGATCACCGGGCGGTCCTGCGGGCAGTCGTCCAGCTCTTCCACAAACACCGCCCCTTTGGCGCGCAGGGCATCGACAACGAATTTGTTGTGCACGATCTCGTGGCGCACATAAACCGGCGCGCCCCATTTCTCGATCGCCAGTTCAACGATCTTGATGGCGCGGTCCACGCCGGCGCAGAAACCGCGCGGGGCGGCAAGGTACA
>JBIHZO010000091.1:0-10105 GCA_044231405.1 Cypionkella sp.
CGGTGGGGCGACGCGTGGCCCGGCTGGAGGGATCCGTGGGCGCGCGGCTGTTCACCAAAACCCCGCAAGGCTATGCGCTGACCGAAGCCGGCACGCGGCTTCTGACCCACGCGGTCCGGGCTGAGGTGGCGATGGAGGGCGCGACCGAAGCGCTGCAAGGTCCCGAGGGCTTGACGGGGCAAGTCCGCATCGGCGCGCCGGATGGCTGCGCCAATTACCTGTTGCCGCAGGTTCTGGCCCGCATCTGTGATGCCAATCCGGGGCTGGAGGTGCAGATCGTGGCCCTGCCGCGCGTCTTCAACCTGTCGAAGCGAGAGGCCGATATGGCCATCGCGGTGTCGCGCCCCGAGGCCGGGCGGTTGACCGTGCAAAAGCTGACCGACTACCATCTGCATCTGGCCGCCAGCCGCGACTACATCGCCAGCCATGCCCCCATCCTGACCGCCAATGATCTGAAATCACACCGCTTTGTCGGCTACATCGCTGACATGATCTTTGACAAGGAACTGGACTATCTGACCGAAATCGGGGCCAGCCCGCCGCCTTTGGCGTCGAATTCCGTCTCGGTGCAGCTGAACTTTCTGCGCCACGGGGCGGGCGTTGGGGTGGTGCATGATTTTGCTTTGCCAAGCGCCCCCGAACTGCGCCGCATCCTGCCCGATCATATCCACCTGACCCGCGCGTTCTGGCTGATCCGCCACGCCGATGATGGGCGAGTGGAACGGCTCAACCGGTTTGCAGCGCAACTGGTGGCCGGTGCGCGCGCAGAGATGGCACGACTTGAGGATCAGTCCGTACAACTGGGATAGGGTGGTTGCTCGCCGGGAACGATGTCGCAAACCTTGGCGCGGGCTTGCAAAACTGCCAGCCGATCCGTCCAGACGCCGCCGGGAAAGTCGATGGGCGCAGCACTGGCCGGGCCATGTTCGGCCCATTGCAGGGTGTAGATGTCTTCGGCGCCCACAAGCACCACAAACACCATCGATTCTGACTGCGCCCCCCCACTTGAAGTGCCGCAGCTGAGGTATCCCGCAAATAGATCCTGCACACCCGGCACCGCATCAACATCCAAAGCGGCGGCACTGAAGCTGTCCGGGCAAGCCTGATGGTAACTTTCGGCCAGAAATTCCGCAAAGCCGTTGGCATCAACCGCCTCATCTCCCAGGGCCAGACCCTTGGCCCCTGTCAACGTGATCAACTGCGACCAGTTTTCGACGCTTTCACCCTCTGGCACCGCTTCGTTGATATAGCCGGTATCATGGGCGTCTTCATAGGCGGGCACAAAACCATCGGGCAGGGGGGCCGTGACCAGCTGCGCAAACACGGGCGCGATGATGGTGGCCGTCTCGGCCTGGGCTGCACTGGCCGCAAGGAAAGCCACAAGAATGGGAAGACCGCGCATGGAAAACCTCTTTCAATGGCCCAGTCTAACCCCAACCGCTGCCGCGGAACAATTGCAAAGCATGCACGCAGCGCTTGACAGAATCTTGCGCGGGCCTGACGCTTGGTCGGACAGAGAAGGAGAACTCCATGCTCGTCAGCCAAATCCTGAAATCGAAATCTGATGGCGATGTTGTCACCGTCGCCCCCGGAACCACTGTGGCACAGGTGGCCGAAGTGCTGTCGTCGCGCCGCATTGGCGCTGTGGTGGTGTCTGTGGACGGCAAACGCCTGACCGGCATCGTGTCAGAACGTGACGTGGTGCGCGAGTTGGGGCGGCGCGGCCCGTCCTGTCTGACAGGTTCGGTGGACAGCGTCATGACCGCGCGCGTTGTCACCTGCACCCCTGCCGACAGCGCCGATGACGTGCTGCAGAAAATGACAGATGGCCGGTTTCGTCACCTGCCGGTGATGCTGGGCGACGAGATGGTCGGTCTGATTTCCATCGGTGACGTCGTCAAGGCCCGGCTGGCCGAGCTGTCGATGGAGAACGACGCGTTGGAAGGCATGATCAAAGGCTTCTAACCCTTTGCACATCGCCGCATTTTCGCGCTTGCATCACGGCACGCAATAATGTTGCGTGTCGTTGGTTTATGCAGGAGTTGCCCATGCGCATCGGTCTTTATCCCGGCACCTTTGATCCCATCACTTTGGGACACATCGACATCATCCAACGGGCGATGGCGCTGGTGGACCGTTTGGTGATTGGCGTGGCCATCAACCGCGACAAGGGGCCGGCATTCTCGTTGGAGCAGCGCGTGTCGATGGTAGAGGCGGAATGTGCCGCCATCATCGCCAAGACCGGCGGCGAAATAATCGTGCATCCGTTTGAAAACCTGCTGATTGATTGCGCCCGCGATGTAGGGGCATCCGTGATCGTGCGCGGTCTGCGGGCTGTCGCGGATTTTGAGTACGAATTTCAAATGGTTGGCATGAACCGCGCCTTGGATGCGTCGATTGAGACGGTGTTCATGATGGCCGACGCGCGGCGTCAGGCGATCGCGTCCAAACTGGTGAAGGAAATCGCGCGGCTGGGGGGCGATGTGTCAAAATTCGTTACCCCGCCGGTGAAGGCTGCGTTGCATCTGCGTTATCCGCGTGGATAGTCTTTGCTTTTGGAATATTTGTTCCATATTTTTCGCCTGCGTGGCAACATCAGGTGAAAAGTGAAGCGTATGGGAGATCTGAGCCGAGCTGTGACGGCGCCCGCCTCGGTGGAAGAATTCCGTGACCGTCTGGCGCAGATTGCCGATGATTTGCCCCGCCGTCTCGGGCAATGCGCCGATTTCATTGCCGCCAACACCGACAGGATTGCAGTTTCAACCGTGGCCGAACTTGCGGCGGGGGCCGGTGTTCCGCCCTCGGCCCTGATGCGGTTTTGCCAAATCATGGGGTTTACCGGCTTTTCGGACATGCAAAAGCTGTTCCGCGACGCCTATGCACCAGGCTGGCCGGATTATGCGACCCGGCTGAAGAACCTGAAAGAGGGCGGCGCCGGCAGTCCTTCGGCCTTGCTCGGCGAATTCATCGAAGCTGGTCGGCTGTCGCTGGAGGCCTTGGCAAAATCGGCGGATGAGGCGGCGTTGGCGCAAGCGGTTGCGGTGCTGGCCCGCGCCGATACCGTGCACCTTGTTGGATTGCGCCGCGCTTTTCCGGTGGCCACTTACCTTGCCTATGTGTTTGAAAAAATGGCTGTTCCGGCAATGTTGCACGATGGTGTCGGTAAGTTGGACCACCGCTTTGCCCTGCGCACCAATGATGCCGTGCTGGCGATCACCTTTGCACCCTATTCCGAAGAAACCATTGCGCTGGCGCAGGATGCCCGCGACCGGGGCCTGGCAGTGGTGGCCTTGACTGACCGGCTGACAAGCCCTTTGGCCCGCGTCGCAGATGCGGTTTTGACGGTGCCAGAAGTGGATTTCGGCGCCTTCCGCTCGCTTTCTGCCACCATCGCGATGGCGATCACTTTGGCTGTTGCGGTCGGGTCTGCGCGCGGTTGACGCAAGGTGCAGAAAAAGCTTTTGTTGGCCGTCAATATGGAATAAATATTCCAAAAATGCACGGGTCGGCTGAGTCTCGGTCACAGGTTGCTTTCCTTTTGGGGGTTGGTCATGAAAACGCTGGATGTCATCACGATCGGGCGCTCGTCGGTCGATCTGTACGGCGCGCAAGTGGGCGGGCGGCTGGAGGACATGGGGTCGTTTCAGAAATACATCGGCGGCTCACCCACGAACATCGCCGCCGGTACCGCGCGTTTGGGTCTGAAATCGGCGCTGATCACACGGGTCGGCAATGAACACATGGGCCGTTTCATTCGGGAAGAGCTGCTGCGCGAAGGTGTTGATGTGCGCGGGGTCGTGACCGACCCCGAACGGTTGACCGCGCTTGTGATCCTTGGCATTCGCGATGAGACGCAATTTCCGCTGATTTTCTACCGCGAAAACTGCGCTGATATGGCGCTGTGTGAAGACGACATTGACCCGGATTTCATCGCCTCGGCCCGCGCCGTGATCGCCACAGGCACGCATCTGTCGCATAAAAACACCGAAGCTGCGGTGCTGAAAGCGCTGAAACTGGCGCGCGCGCACGGCACCCGGACGGCGCTGGACATTGATTACCGCCCAAATCTCTGGGGGTTGGCGGGGCATGGTGACGGCGAGTCCCGCTTCATCGAATCTTCGGCAGTGACGGCCAAGTTGCAGGCCAGTCTGCACTATTTCGACCTGATCGTTGGAACCGAAGAAGAGTTCCATATCGCAGGCGGAACCACTGATACGATTGCCGCGCTGCGGGCGGTGCGGGCGGTGTCGAAGGCGACGCTGGTCTGCAAACGGGGGGCTGCGGGTGCTGTGGCCTTTGAAGGCGCAATCCCCGACACCTTGGCAATGGGCCAGACCGGCCCAGGTTTCCCGATCGAGGTGTTCAATGTGCTGGGTGCGGGCGATGGCTTCATGTCCGGGTTGACCAAGGGCTGGCTGGATGGAGAAAGCTGGCCCATTGCATTGAAATACGCCAACGCTTGCGGTGCCTTCGCGGTTTCGCGCCACGGCTGCACGCCCGCCTATCCCAGCTTGGAAGAGCTGAACTTCTTTCTGGCGCGCGGTGTGAAAACTCCGGCCCTGCGCAAGGACGCGGAACTGGAACAGATCCACTGGTCCACCAACCGTCGCAAGCAATGGGGCCAAGTGCGCGCCTTTGCCTATGACCATCGCTCGCAAATGGAAGAAATGCCGGGGGCAACGCCGGAAAACATCGGACGTTTCAAGGAGTTGTGTCTGGAAGCGACAACCGCCGTCAGCCTAGGGCGCGATGGTTTTGGCCTGCTTTGCGACAACCGTCTGGGCAAGGCCGCGCTGCACAAGGCGTCAGGGCTGGGGCTGTGGATCGGGCGTCCGGTGGAATGGCCCGGCTCGCGGCCCTTGACGCTGGAACCCGAGATTGGTCCGGATTTTGGCGGCTTGTCGGAATGGGCGCTGGAAAACGTGGTCAAGGTTCTGTGCTTTTGCCACCCCGATGACAACGCGGACATGCAGGCTGCGCAAGAGGCCACCATCACCCGATTGTTCCATGCCTGTCGTCGCAACCGTTTGGAAATGCTGCTGGAAATCATCCCCTCCAAGGTTGGCCCGGTGGATGACCACACCAATGCCAAGCTGATCAGCCGCTTTTATGACATCGGCATTTACCCCGATTGGTGGAAGCTAGAGCCGATGCAGACCCGCGCCGCTTGGGCCGCAACCTGTGATGCCATCACTTCGCGCGACGCCCACACTCAGGGCATCGTCATTCTGGGGCTGGGGCAAACCGAGGATGAACTGGCGGCCTCGTTCCGTCTAGCCGCCGATTTTCCGTTGGTGAAGGGATTCGCTGTCGGACGTACCATTCACGCCGATGTGGGGCGCGATTGGATTGCTGGCCGGATTGACGACGCCACCGCCGTCGCCACAATGGCTGAGAATTACCGCCGCCTGTGCGGCATCTGGGACGCCGCCCGCCAAGGAGCAAAGCCATGACCACGATCCGCCTGACCGCCGCCCAAGCCATGGTGCGCTGGCTTTCCGTGCAGATGACCGAAGACGGTGAGCGTTTCATCGAAGGCATCTGGGCGATCTTCGGTCATGGCAACGTGGCAGGCATAGGTGAGGCGCTGCACGCGCATCGCGACGTGTTTCCCACCTGGCGCGGTCACAACGAGCAGACCATGGCGCATACCGCGATTGCTTATGCCAAGGCAAAGAAGCGGCGCCGCGCGATGGCGGTGACAACCTCGATCGGGCCGGGGGCGTTGAACGTGGTGACGGCGGCGGGGGTGGCTTTTGCCAACCGTTTGCCATTGCTGATTATTCCGGGCGACGTCTTTGCCACCCGCGCCCCTGACCCAGTGTTGCAGCAGTTGGAAGATTTCAACGACGGCACCGTCACTGCCAATGATTGCTTCCGTCCTGTGACGCGATATTTCGACCGCATCATGCGGCCAGAGCAAATCATGACGGCCTTGCCACGCGCGCTTCGGGTGATGACCGACCCCGCCGATTGCGGCCCGGTTTGTCTTGCCTTCTGTCAGGATGTGCAGGCCGAGGCCTATGATTATCCGGCCACGTTCTTCACCCCGAAGGTCTGGAAAATCCGTCGCCCGCAGGCCGATGCCGAGGAACTGGCAGTCGCGATTGAAGCGATCAAGGCGGCGAAAGCCCCGGTGATCGTGGCCGGTGGCGGGGTGATTTATGCGGGGGCCGAGGCCGAACTCGCGGCCTTTGCGCGCGCCCACAACATCCCGGTGGTGGAAACGCAGGCTGGCAAATCCAGCCTCGATTTCGACCATCCCCTGAACTTTGGTCCGGTTGGCGTGACCGGGGCGTCGAGTGCCAATATCGTTTGTGAAAATGCTGATCTGGTGATTGGTGTCGGCACGCGGTTTCAGGATTTCACCACAGGGTCATGGTCGCTGTTCAAAAACCCCGCGCGGCGCTTGATGTCAATCAACGTGGCGGCCTATGATTCCTACAAACACGGTGCGATCAACTTAACGTCGGATGCGAAGATTGCCTTGCAAGTGATTGGTTTGGCTATGAAAGACCAAAAGTGGACCAGCATTTCTGATTTGCAGGCGGATTGGGCTGCCGACACCGCCGCCGTGAAGGCCAAGCCCGCACATGACAACGCCTTGCCGACCGATATGCAGGTGATCGGGGCTGTGCAGCGCACGGCTTTGAAATCAACCGTCGTCATGTCGGCAGCGGGCACCATGCCGGGCGAGTTGCACAAGATTTGGGATGCGCCGACAGGCGGGTATCATATGGAATACGGCTTTTCCTGCATGGGCTACGAGATCGCCGGCGCATTGGGCATCAAGATGGCGCGGCCTGAGGCGGATGTTGTGTGCATGCTGGGTGACGGCAGCTATATGATGGCAAATTCAGAATTGGCGACCGCCGTGATGATGGGTGTGCCATTTACAGTGGTGATCACCGACAATCGGGGCTTTGGCTGTATCAACCGGCTTCAAAAGGGCACTGGTGGGGCGGGGTTCAACAATCTTCTGGATGACAGCTATCACATCAACCCCAGCCACATCGACTTTGCCGCCCATGCGGGCGCGATGGGCGCGCAGGCTGTGAAGGTGTCGAATATCGCGGAACTTGAGGCTGCGATCACCGCTGCGAAGGGGGCGAAAATTCCGCATGTGGTGGTGATTGACACCGATCCCGGGCCCGGCACCGAAAGTGGGGGCACTTGGTGGGAAGTGGGCGTGCCAGAGGTTTCGATGCGTCCGCAGGTGAACGAAGCCCGTGCGAGTTATGAGAAAAATCAGAAAAAACAGCGGCTTGCCGACTGAAGCTCACCAGAGGTAACTATGATCTATTACGGCACCAACCCGATTGCCTGGACCAATGACGACGACCGTTCTCTGGGCGCGCATATCAGTCTGGAGCAATGTCTGAATGAGACCGCGGCGATCGGTTTTGACGGCATTGAAAAGGGCCACAAAATGCCCCTGACCGTGGACGGGCTGAACGCGCTGTTCGAGCCGCGTGGTTTGAAATACATCTCGGGCTGGCATTCCACCAATCTTCTGGTGAACTCGGTCGAAGACGAAAAAGCCGCGATGCAGCCCTATCTGGACCTGTTGAAAGGCATGGGCTGCAAAGTGATCATCGTCTGCGAGACGTCAAACGCCATTCACGGTGCCGATGATCTGGCGGTGAACGACCGCCCGCACCTGCCCGATGCCGACTGGAAGAAGTTCGGCCAAGGCATTGAGGCGCTTGCGGAATTTAGCGCAGTTCAAGGTGTGAAGCTGGTCTACCACCACCACATGGGCACGATTGTCGAGGCCGAGTGGGAAATTGACCGTTTGATGCATGAAACCGGTCCGCACACGCATCTGCTGCTGGACACCGGGCATTGCTATTACGGCGGCGGCGATCCGGTGCGGGTGGCGAAGAAGCATATGGCGCGGGTGGGTCATATCCACGCCAAGAACGTCCGCCCCGACATCATGCAGCAGGTGCGAGAGCAGGGGTTGTCATTTCTGGAAGGCGTGCGCCGCGGGTCCTTTACCGTACCCGGCGATGCCGAGGGTGCGGTGGATTTCCACGGCGTGCTGGAGGTTGCTGCCGCGCATGGCTATCAAGGCTGGCTGGTGATCGAGGCAGAGCAAGACCCATCGGTGCGGATTCCATATGAATATCAATCTCTTGGCTTGCGCAGCCTGAAAGGCTTCGCCAAGCGGGCCGGTCTGGACAAGTGATTAAAGCCGGGGGCCAGCCCCCCGGACCACGCCAAGGCCGGGGGGCCAGCCCCCCGGACCCCCGGGGATATTATAGCCAAGATGAATGAGGCAGACATGGCCGACCTATTGCGCAAACCGAACGGGACGACGGGCAAGGTGCATGACATCACGCCTGAAAGCGCGGGCTGGGGCTATGTGGGCTTCGGGCTTTACCGGTTGGCACCGGGCGAGTCGGTGGCCGAGGTGACGGGGGAGCGCGAGGTCATTCTGGTGCTGGTCGAAGGCAAGGCGGCCATCGTTGCCGCCGGGCAGGACTGGGGTGTCTTGGGCGACCGCATGGATGTGTTTGAAAAGACGCCACCGCATTGCCTTTATGTGCCCGATGCCAGCGACTGGACCGCCACTGCCACTACGAATTGCACCTTGGCGGTTTGTTCCGCGCCCGGCAAATCGGGGCATCCGGCGGCACGTCTGGGGCCAGAGGGGATCAGCCTGACCCAGCGCGGCGTGGGCGCCAACACGCGCTTTATCAACAACATCGCCATGGAGGGGTTGGATGTCGCAGACAGCCTGCTGGTGACGGAAGTTTTCACGCCGCAGGGCAATTGGTCATCCTATCCCAGCCATCGCCATGACGAGGATGATTTTCCTCGCATGACCTACCTGGAGGAAACCTATTACATGCGGCTCAACCCGCCGCAGGGTTATGGCCTTCAGCGGGTGTACACCGAGGATGGGTCGCTTGATGAAACCATGGCGGTGAAAAATCACGATGTGACGCTGGTGCCGAGGGGCCACCATCCCTGTGGCACGCCTTATGGTTATGAGATGTACTACCTGAACGTCATGGCCGGACCACGCCGCGACTGGCGCTTTCAGAACGATCCTGATCACGACTGGATTTACCAGCGCGACAATCCTGCGGTGTGATTGCGCCCGCGGCCTAATCGCGCGAGATCAACGTCAGTAGCGACCCCGGACCCAAGGCCTGCAATTCAGCCTCGATCAGGTCGGGACGGGGCACGCCTTGACACAACACCAGAATGCGGCCCCGGTAGCGCAGGCTTTCCAGACGTTCAACCAAGGCGAAGGCATCGCCTGCGGCCAGATCGCTGCCAAACAGCGCGCAAAGAATCAAATCCGGTGCGATGCGGCGCAATGTGACGGAATCGAGGGCCGAAAGCGCGACATAGGGCACCTTTTGGGCACCATTTGCCAAGAAGCCTTGGCCGAGGCCAACCACCAAAAGCCCTTCGGTTGCAGGCACCACCGGCGGTTGAACGGTACCCATTGCCATGAGGTCACAGGCTCCGTCCCAAGGTGGCATCGGATTTGGAGCTTGTGGGCGCAACCAAAAGCAGAAATCAAATGCTGGCGTATCTGAATGGTTACATTGCTGTGTCACAGGCTTCAAGCCAGATCTGGCGAGATCGCCAGGTGATCGCTAGGATGACGAACCGACGCCCACAAAGAGGTCCTGCCCATGCCACAGATTAGTGCCGTTCTGGCGGGCATTCCCTTGCCAGCACTGATGATTGACCGCGATGCGCGCATAATCGCGGCCAACTCGGCGGCATTGGACCTGCTTGGCGAGGCGGCTTTGGGGCGGCATCATGGATTGACGCTGCGCCAACCCGACCTGCTGGCCGCCATTGCGGCCGCGCTGGAGGGCCGTGCCGGTCGGGTGCGACAAGTGCGGCCCGGACCCGCGCATGATCAAATTCATGAGGTTATTGTGACGCCGCTGCCCGAGGGTGTGCTTTGCGCGTTTCAGGATCTTTCAGCATTGGAACAGATGGACCTGATGCGGCGCGATTTTGTCGCCAACGTCAGCCATGAATTGCGCACGCCGCTGACGGCGCTTTTGGGGTTTATTGAAACATTGCAGGGAGCGGCTCGCAACGACCCGGCTGCAAGGGAGCGATTTTTGGG
>JBIHZO010000460.1:0-3034 GCA_044231405.1 Cypionkella sp.
GCGCGCCCCGGCTCTGAATCTTTGCACAACCTGATCTACTGGCGCGGCGGCGACTATATCGGGATTGGGCCTGGCGCTCATGGGCGCATCACAGCTCATGGAATACGCCAGGCAACGGTGGCACCCAAAGCACCCGGAAAGTGGTTGGAATTGGTTGAAGCGCGTCGCCCCGGTGAACTCGCCAGAGAAAAACTGACCCCCAAGGACCACGCCTTGGAGTATCTGATGATGTCGCTTCGCTTGACCGAAGGCTTGGACCTGCTACGCTACGCCGCCATCGCTGAGAAACCGCTCAAGGCCGAAGTGGTGGACGCGCTTGTTGACCTGGGTATGGTCGTGACCACTGCGAACAGACTGAAAGCGACAGTTCAGGGTCGTATGGTGTTAAATGCTTTGATACGGGAACTGGCCGAGGACTAGGAACGATGCCCGTCCCCTGCAAATCCGTCGAGGTGAAGCCTGCGTAACGGATAAACGATCTTGAGGTAGAATTTTCCGTTATGCGCCGGGCTGAAACCACCGCGCTATTCTGTTCAGTAACCCACGTCAGCCCATCACGACCGGTCCCGCCACAGTATTGGGTTTGCCAGTCAGGACCAGACTGGCGCAACTGAGCCTACTTTTGATCTCAGCACCGGTACCATCGGTCTGTTACATTTCGCTGTGAGCCATGTCTGATAGACCCATCGCCTGAGAAGACGTCGCTCTGGGTCAAGATGTGATGATGTTCAGCACCACCGGCTTATCTAGGTACGTCTCGCGGGATAACGGATAAGACGCCACAAAGGAGATCCAAATCCTCGAGCGTGCGATAGCTGATCGTCAGCTTGCCGCCCAAGCCGCCTGGTTCATGATCAATCCTCACACTCATGTTGAGGTTTGCCGAAAGGTCCATCTCGATGGCACGGGTGTCAGCATCTCTACTTTCGCGACGGGCAGGCCGGCTTTTCTGAGTGAGCTCTGTCGCGGCCTTGCGGACCAAATGCTCGGTTTCGCGTACCGAAAGCCCGCGCGTTACAACCTGCCGGGCCAAATCGCTTGAATTGTCGGAAGTGATTAACGCACGTGCGTGGCCTGCAGACAACTTTCCAACCTTCACCAATCCCTGAACATCTTCCGGCAGCGTCAGCAAACGCAACAGGTTGGCGATGTGGCTGCGGCTTCGGGACAGGGCCTCAGCGATTTTCTCTTGGGTATGGCCAAAACGCTGCATCAATTGCTTGTAGGCAAATGCCTCTTCTATGGCATTCAGTTCTGCCCTCTGAATGTTCTCGATTATGGCGATCTCAAGAACCTCGGAATCGCTAAACTCGCGCACAATCACCGGCAATTCGTGCAGCTGTGCCATCTGCGCCGCCCGCCAGCGACGTTCACCAGCGACAATCTCGTATCGGTTCTCGTCACCAAGACGGCGAACGATCAACGGCTGGATGACGCCCTTCTGGCGCAGAGAGTCTGCAAGATCGCTCAGCGCCCCCGGCTCAAAATCGCGACGCGGCTGGTCTGGGTTTGGGATAATGCTTTCCACCGGGACCATAAGCTCTGAGCGACGCGGAGAAGGCGCCTCGCCCCGCGGGACGTTCAGATTGACGTCCGCCATGAGTGCAGAAAGCCCGCGCCCCAGACCGCGGCGATCAGATTTCTTATCCATCACTTCTGCTCCTGCGACGACCGAGGTGTTATTGGGTGCCGCGCAAGAACCTCTGTGGCAAGTGCGCGGTAGGCTTCCGAGCCCTTTGATGCGGAATCATACATCAGGACGGGCAACGCATAAGATGGGGCCTCGCTGAGCCTTACGTTCCGCGGAATCACCGTCTTGAAGACAAGGTCTCCCAAGGTTTTGCGCGCATCGTTTTCAACTTGTTGCGAAAGCCTGTTGCGGCCATCCACCATTGTCAGCGCGACGCCCTCAATCCGCAAGGACGGGTTGGCGCTTTGCCGCACTTCCCGAATGGTCAACATCAACTGCGACAGCCCTTCGAGCGCAAAAAACTCCGCCTGAAGCGGCACCAATACGGCGTGGCTTGCCACCAGCGCATTGATGGTCAGCAGGCTTAGCGATGGCGGGCAATCTATCAAAACAAAATCAACATCCAAGAGATCAATTCCAGGGCCACGCAACGCATCATGTAGCAGAAAGCTTCGCTTCTCGTTGGAAACCAGTTCCATATCAGCGGAAGAAAGATCGGAGTTTGACGGGCAAATCAACAAACCATCGAAATCAGTTGCCATGACGGCTTCGGCCAGCGGCAATTCTTCGATGATAAGGTCATAACTTGTCTTCTTTCGCATGGCTGGCAAGACGCCGAGACCCGTTGAGGCGTTCCCTTGCGGATCAAGGTCCACCAAAAGCACCCGGGCGCCAGCCTCTACAAGAGCAGCCGACAGGTTTATGGTGGTTGTGGTTTTTCCCACGCCACCTTTTTGGTTCGCGATTGCCAGTATGTAAGGGCGCCGATCACGCGCGGATTCAAACATTCCGGATATCTTTCAGAACAAGTATTGAGGCTTCAGCATCGGTCCGACTGGCGTGCGATGCAACCCGAAAGCGCCAGGCTTGCTGCGCCACTGCAAGTTCAGCGGCAGCGTTCGCCCCCTTCGGAAAAATAGCGATCCCTGAAGCGGCCAAATGCCGATGAGCATGACCACACAAGGCCGCGAGCGGGGCCAGCGCCCGTGCAGAAACCACATCTGCGCCTTGGGGCGCTATGCTGTCAATCCGGCTACAGATTACATCGGCTGAAAGGCCCAGCCGGCGAACGGCCTCACTCAGGAACACCGATTTGCGCCGATCGGACTCGACCAAGGTCACACGCAAATCTTGGCGGGATTCGGCGGCCATGATTGCCACCACCAGGCCCGGAAAGCCTGCGCCGCTGCCAAGATCCAGCCACGCCCCTGCCTCTTCTGGGCAGTGTTCAAAAAGCTGAGCAGAATCCAGAAGGTGTCGAGTCCACATATCTGAAACAGTGGATTTGGCGATCAGATTTATTGCGGGATTCCAACGTTTTACGAGATCACAAAGGGCAAGAAA
>JBIHZO010000461.1:0-3020 GCA_044231405.1 Cypionkella sp.
CGATGTCTGATCTTGCCACTCATCTGATGCGGCTGAACGGCCATCTGGCGCGGTTTCGTGAGACGGGGATTTTGAATCTGATCGGTGGACAGTCGGTGCCGGGGTCTGGTGGGTGGTTTGAGACGCGATCTCCGGTCGATGAAAGCCTGATCGCCAATGTGGCGCGCGGAGAGGCTGCGGATATTGACGCGGCCGCGAAGGCGGCGAAGGCGGCGTTTCCGGCTTGGGCCGGGCTGGCGGGTGAGGCGCGCAAGGCTATCCTGCACCGGATTGCCGATCTGATCGAGGCGCGGGCCGAGGAAATCGCGTTGTGTGAATGCTGGGACAGCGGGCAGGCGTACCGTTTTATGTCCAAGGCGGCGCTGCGGGGGGCGGAAAATTTCCGCTACTTCGCCGATCTGGCCCCGCAGGCGCGCGACGGGCAGTCTTTGCCGACGGCCACGCATCTGAACGTGACCTCGCGCAGCCCGATTGGCCCGGTCGGGGTGATCACGCCTTGGAACACGCCGTTCATGCTGTCGACCTGGAAGATTGCACCTGCTTTGGCGGCAGGCTGTACCGTGGTGCACAAGCCTGCCGAGTTCAGCCCCTTGACCGCGCGTCTGTTGGCCGAGATCTGCCATGAGGCGGGGCTGCCGGACGGGGTTTTGAACCTTGTGAACGGCATGGGCGAAGGCGCAGGGCGGGCGCTGACCGAACATCCCGACATCAAGGCGATTGCCTTTGTCGGCGAGACCAAGACCGGGTCGATGATCATGAAACAGGGGGCGGATACGCTCAAACGCGTGCATTTTGAGCTGGGCGGCAAGAACCCGGTGGTGGTGTTTGACGACGCCGATCTGGACCGCGCCCTCGATGCGGTGATCTTCATGATCTACTCGCTGAACGGCGAACGCTGCACCTCATCGAGCCGCCTTTTGGTGCAGGACACGATTGCAGACGACTTCCATGCGGCGCTGGTCAAGCGGGTGGACAATATCAAGGTCGGGCATCCGTTGGACCCGGCGACCGAAATCGGGCCGCTGATCCACAAGTCGCATTTTGACAAGGTTGTCGGGTATTTTGACATCGGTCACGCCGACGGGGCGACACTGGCGGCGGGGGGTGTTCGGGTGGGCGATGCGGGCTGGTTCGTGCGGCCCACCCTGTTCACCCATGCCCAACCGGGGATGCGGATTGCGCAGGAAGAGGTGTTCGGGCCGGTTCTGACCTCGCTGACGTTTTCGACTGAGGCCGAGGCTTTGGCGATTGCCAATGATGTGTCTTACGGGTTGACGGGTTATGTCTGGACCAATGATCTGACCCGCGCCCTGCGGTTTTCGGGGGCGCTGGAGGCGGGGATGATCTGGGTGAATTCCGAGAATGTCCGCCATCTGCCCACCCCCTTTGGTGGGGTGAAAAATTCCGGCATCGGGCGCGACGGCGCGCAGTGGTCGTTTGAGTTTTATATGGAAACCAAGAACATAGCCTTTGCTTTGGGGCAGCACAAAGTTCAGCGCCTTGGCGCGTAGGGGGAAATCATGGCCATACCTGCACCGAACCTGTACCCGCCCTTCAACATCGTGCGGCTGAGCCATGTCGAGTTGAACGTCACCGATCTGGCCTGGTCGCGGGGGTTCTATGTCGACACTTTGGGGCTGCAAGTGACGCATGAGGATGCCACGCATATATATCTGCGGGCGATGGAGGAACGCGGCCATCACTGCGTGATCTTGAAACAGGCCGAGGCGGGGTCGGTGGGGGTTCTGGGCTTCAAGCTGTGGGATGCGCCCGATCTGGAAAAGGCCGAGCATTGGTTCAAATCCAAGGGCTTGCCGACAGCGTGGATAGAGCGCCCGTTCATGGGACGGGTGCTGCGCAGCCGTGATCCGATGGGGATACCGCTGGAGTTCTACTGCCAGATGGACCGCCTGCCGCCGATCCATCAGCAGTACAAGCTGTACCGCGGCGTCAAACCGCTGCGGATCGACCATTTCAACATGTTCTCGCCGAATGTCGATGAAAGCGTGGCGTTTTATGGCGAGATGGGCTTTCGCGTCACCGAATACACGGCGGATGAGGAAACCGGCCGCACCTGGGCCGCCTGGATGCACCGAAAGGGCGGCGTGCACGATGTGGCCTTTACCAATGGCACCGGGCCAAGGTTGCACCATCTGGCGTTCTGGGTGCCGACTCCGTTGAACATCATTGATCTTTTGGATCTGATGTCCACGACGGGCTATCTGGACAATATTGAACGCGGGCCGGGGCGGCACGGGATTTCCAACGCGTTTTTCCTGTATATCCGCGACAAGGACGGGCACCGGACCGAGATTTACTGTTCGGATTATCAGACGGTTGATCCCGATCTGGAGCCGATCAGATGGGATCTGAAAGACCCGCAGCGCCAGACCCTGTGGGGGGCGCCGGCGCCGCGATCATGGTTTGAACTGGGGTCGGTGTTTGAGGGGGCCGGGCTGACAGACAGTGATTTGACGGCGCATCCGATCATTGCGCCCTGACGGCGGGGGGCTGTCTGCCCCCCATGGCTTTGCCTCCCCCCGAGGATATTTGCGCCAAGATGAACACAAGGATGCGGGATATGCGGTTTGCGACGATCACGGCAGGCGGGCGGCAGGTCTACGGGGCGGTGGTGCCGGGCGGCGTGGTGGCGCTTTCGGATGCGTTTCCGCAGTGGCCGAGTTTGCGCGAAGTGATTGCGGCGGATGGGTTTGCGGCCTTGGCGCAGGCCGCGGTGGGGCGGGCGGTGACGCATCTGGATGGCAGTTTCCGCTGGGACATTCCGGTGCCTGCGCCGGAGAAGATCATCTGTGTGGGGGTGAATTTCCCCGAGCGCAACGCCGAGTACAAGGACGGGCAGGAGGCGCCAGCCAACATGTCGCTGTTCATCCGACTTGCGCGGTCTTTTGTCGGGCATGAACAGCCGTTGACGCGGCCACCGGAGACGCCGCAGCTGGATTACGAAGGCGAGATTGCGGTGGTGATCGGCAAGGGCGGGCGGCGGATTGCGGAAGGTGAGG
>JBIHZO010000003.1:0-28756 GCA_044231405.1 Cypionkella sp.
TCCGCCCCTGAAATCAAGCCTGCCGCGCTGCGGCATGGTAAGGCTCTGGCCCGCCTATACTGTTTGCGCTAAAGGGTCGCAGGGCAGATTTGCGGGCGGATGCGGCGCGCCGGGATCGGCAACGCGGCGATCATGGGTGATTCCGTGGGCAGGGGGAAGAGCCATGATGGACGGTTTCGCGTTTTGGGCGCTGGCGGGGCTGGCGGCGGTGCTGGTGGGCATGGGCAAGGGTGGTTTGCCGGTGGTGGGCATGCTGTCGGTGCCGGTGATGGCGCTGGTGATGTCGCCGGTGGCGGCGGCGGGTCTGTTGCTGCCGGTCTATGTGGTGTCGGACATGTTCGGGCTTTACGCCTATCGCCACGCCTTTGACCGCCGGGTGCTGGCGATCATCATTCCGGGCATGACGATTGGGGTGGTGCTGGGCTATTTCACCGCAAGCGTGGTGTCCGAAGACTGGGTCACGGTGCTGATCGGTATGATCGGGGTGGTGTTTGCGCTGAACCTGTTGCTGCGGGCGAAGGCGGTGGTGGAGCCGCGCCGGGCCGAGGTGGCACCGGGGATTTTCTGGGGCACGCTGACCGGGTTCACCAGTTTCGTCAGCCATTCGGGCGGGCCGCCCTATTCGGTTTACACCCTGCCATTGGGGATGACCAAGGCGGTGTTCGCGGGAACTTCGACCATCGCCTTTGCCTATGTGAATGCGATCAAGCTGATCCCCTATTATTTGTTGGGGCAGATCAATCTGGTGTCGCTGGAAAAGGTGATTGTGCTGATGCCGGTGGCGGCAGTGTCGGTGTTCGTCGGGGTGCGGCTGGTGAAATGGCTGCCCGAGAAGCTGTTCTTTCAGCTGGTGACATGGGCGTTGCTGGTGGTGTCGATCAAGCTGATCTGGGACGGTGGCCGGGCTTTGCTGGGGGGCTAGGCCGGATCGCCCTTGGCGGGCAGGGGTTCTACAATGACCTCAAAATGCTCTCCCGAGGCGACAAGGCACATCAGGCCATCGGGCAGGGATGCGGTGATGGTCCAGGTGCCGGTTTCAGGGTTGGTGAAGATCTCCATCATTTGCGCGGTGCCGACCAGGCCCATGCCAAGCCGCGCCTCGCCGTATTTCTGCTGCAAAACGGGCAAGACCTGATCGCGCGATGCGCATTGCGGGGCGGAATGGGCGGCGTGGGTGGCAAGGATCAGCCCGGCAAAGCCAAGCGACAGCGCGAACATCATCTTTTCCATGGGGCGACCTTTTGGTTGTGATGCCGCAAGGCTGCGCCGGGAATGCGGAGAAATCCTTAACGGCGCGCGCCAGATTTTCTGCGCTGCGGCAATTTCAGTCTTGTTGAAAGTGCCGGGATGGTGCCTTTTGGCGCAAGATTGTTGCTTGGAGAGAATCATGTCCGCACGCCCTTACCGCTCTGTCCTGTATATCCCCGGATCGAAGGATCGTGCTTTGGACAAGGCGCGCGGGCTGGCAGCGGATGCGATCATCTTCGATCTGGAAGATGCCGTTGCCCCCGAAGAAAAGCCTGCCGCGCGCAGCCTGCTGGCGCAGGTGCTGACAGATTGGGATTTTGGCAAGCGGGTGCGGATTGTGCGCATCAACGCGTTGGACACCGTCTGGGGCCATGATGACGCGATGGCGATGGATGAAGCGATTGCGCGGGGTGCGAAGATTGATGCGGTGCTGATCCCCAAGGTGAACTGCGCCGCCGATCTGGATGCGGTGGCAGCTTTGGTGCCGGGGGCCGATCTGTGGGCGATGATGGAGACGGCGCTGGGCATGCTGAACGCCGCCGAGATTGCAGCGCATCCGCGTCTGCGCGGCATGGTGATGGGGACCAATGATCTGGCCAAAGAGCTGGGCAGCCGGTTCCGGGCGGATCGCCTGGCCTTGCAGGCCGGGTTGGGGCTGTGCCTGCTGGCTGCGCGGGCGCATGGGCGGGTGATCGTGGACGGCGTCTACAACGCGTTCAAGGACGAGGACGGTTTGCGCGCGGAATGCGAGCAGGGCCGGGATATGGGGTTTGACGGCAAGACCCTGATCCATCCGGCACAGCTGGCGATTGCCAACGAGGCCTTTGCACCGTCCGATGTGGAAATCGCGCTGGCCGAACGGCAGATTGCGGCGTTCGCGGCTGCGAAGGCTGCGGGGCAGGGCGTCGCAGTAGTGGATGGCAAGATCGTCGAAAACCTGCATATCGTGACGGCAGAGGCAACGCTGGCCAAGGCCCGCGTGATTGCCGAACTGGCAGGATAGGACAAAACGATGATCTGGTTGATTTTGGGGCTGGCGCTGTGGTCGGGCGCGCATGTGTTCAAGCGGCTTGCGCCGGACGCGCGCGCGGGGTTGGGCAATGCGGGCAAAGGCATAGTGGCCGTGGCGTCGGTGCTGGCGATCGTGCTGATGGTCGTCGGCTATCGCAGCTGGGATTCGACGGTCTTCTGGGGGCGGCATCCGGCCTTGGTGGGCATCAACAACCTTCTGATGGTGCTGGCGTTTTATCTTTATGCGGCCAGCGGGGCGAAGTCCTGGATCACCACAAAAATACGCCATCCGCAGTTGACCGCCGTCAAGGTCTGGGCCTTGGCGCATTTGCTGGTGAACGGCGATGTGGCATCGTTTGTGCTGTTTGGCGGGTTGATGATGTGGGCGGTGCTCGAGGTGATCTTGATCAACCGCAACACGGCACCTTGGGTTCCGGCGACGCGTGTGCGCCCGGGTGCAGAGGTAAAGGCCGTTGTGGCGACGGTCGTGGTGATGGGCCTTGCGTCGGTGATCCACATCTGGCTTGGCTACACTCCGTTCGGGTAAGCGCATGAAACTTTACAGGTTTTTGTCAGACGACGACACATCGGCCTTTTGCCACAAGGTGTCTTTGGCGCTGTCAAAGGGGTGGGAGCTGCATGGCTCTGCGACCTATGCCTTTGATGCCGCGCGGGGCGGAATGCGGTGCGGGCAGGCGGTGGTGAAAGAGGTGCCGGGGGACTACGACCCGGGCATGAAATTGGGCGAGCAGTGACGCGGAAGGTGCGTGCTTGCACGCACCTTCCGGAAAGGGCGGATATGAAGACGAATGCTGGGCGGTTTTTTGAAGATTACCGGATGGGTCAGGTGATCGTCCATGCGGTGCCGCGCACGGTCAAGATGGGCGAGCGCGCGCTGTATCACGCGCTGTATCCGGCGCGTCATGCGTTGTATTCGTCTGATCAGTTTGCGCAGGTCTCTGGCCTGCCGTTCAGCCCGTTGGATGATCTGATCGCCTTCCATGTGGTGTTCGGCAAGACCGTGCCGGATGTGTCTTTGAACGCCGTGGCCAACTTGGGCTATGCCGAAGGCCGCTGGCTGTTGCCAGTCTGGCCGGGGGACACGCTGCGGTCGCAAAGCACGGTGATCGGGCTCAAGCAGAACTCCAACGGTCAGTCCGGCGTGGTCTATGTCCGCACCGTTGGCCTGAACCAGCACGACGAGGCGGTGCTGGAATATGTCCGCTGGGTGATGGTGAAAAAGCGCGATTTCGCTGCCGAGGTTGGCCCGGCGGTGGTGCCAGAGCTGGCATCGGCGGTGAAGGCTGCGGCTTTGGTGATCCCGCAGGGGCTTGATTTCACGCGCTACGACTTCGCATTGGCTGGCGAGCCGCATCGGATGGGTGACTATGCGGTGGGCGAGGTGATTGACCACGTTGACGGCGTGACGATTGAAGAGGCCGAGCATATGTTGGCCACGCGGCTGTGGCAAAACACCGCCAAGGTGCATTTCGACGCCACCAATCGGGCCGATGGGCGGCGGCTGATCTATGGCGGGCATGTGATCTCCTTGGCCCGCGCGTTGTCGTTCAACGGGCTGGCCAATGCCCAGATGATGGTGGCGCTGAACGGTGGGGCGCATGCCAATCCGTGCTTTGCCGGCGACACGGTGCGTGCGTGGTCGCAAGTGCTGGACATGGCGGACACCGGCGCGCCGGGGGTGGGGGCGATCCGGCTGCGCACGGTGGCGACCAAGGGCAAGCCGGGCGATTTGCGCGGGGCGGATGGGAAATATTTGTCCGAAGTTCTGCTGGATCTGGATTATTGGGCATTGATGCCGCTGTAGGGGACGTGCCACTTTTGCGCGCAGTCACAGGAGTTCCCATGCGCGCCCATGCCCTGATCGCCCTGCTTGCGCTGACCCAACCCGCCTGCGCCTTCACCATGCCCGAGGATGAGTCGCAGGCGCAGTTTATCCGGTCCAACATCCTGTCGACGTTCTACCACGAAATGGGGCACGGATTGATTGATGTGCTGGAACTGTCGGTTCTTGGCCGTCAGGAAGATGCGGCGGATTCGCTTTCGGCGGTGCTGATCCACAATCTGTGGGAAGAAGAGGCCGCGGCGCAGATGGTTTACGACACCGCCAGCGCCTTTCTGGTCTATGATGCCGAGGCGCAGATGGGCGGCGACGAGCCCGCCTATTGGGACGAGCACAGCTTGGATATGCAGCGCTATTACAATCTGGTCTGCCTGTATTACGGTGCCGATCCTGACGCCCGCGAGGCCGATGCGATCGAATTGGGCCTGCCCGAAGACCGCGCCATGCGCTGCCCGGAAGAGTTTGAACTGGCGGATGCGTCTTGGGCGACCACTCTGGACGCTTTGGCGCCGGGCAAGGGGGCCAAAGGGCTGCGGCTGGTGAAGACCGATCCCAAGGGCCCGCTGGCCATGATGCTGGCCGAAGAGATCACCGCGCTGAATGCGGCCTATGGGCTGCCGGAATGGATTGATGTGGCCGTGGCCGATTGCGGCGAGGCGAACGCGTTCTACGACCCGAATGTCAGGACCATCACCATTTGCACCGAATACGCCGAAGACCTGGACCGGCTGTGGCTGACCCATCAAGTTGAGTGATTTTTGTGATCACACGCATTTTTTGTGTGATCACAAACGGAAAAAACTACCCATGATAGCGACAACAACCCGCTTCTGTGGCAGTCTCGCGCGTGACAGGCGCGAATTACGCGCTATGACACAGGTAACAAAGCGGATCAAAGCTTGGGTCCGCACCAAAAGACGAAGGGAACCGATATGGCCGAGACAAAGCGGGTGGAACGCCCCCTGTCGCCACATTTGCAGATTTACCGCCCGCAGCTGACCTCTGTCACCTCGATCCTGACGCGGATCACCGGCAATGGGCTGATCGTGGGCACGGTGCTGGCGGTTTGGTGGCTGCTGGCGGCGGCAACGTCGCCCGAATATTTCGCGGTTGCGGATGCGGTGGCGACCAGCTGGTTTGGCGATCTGGTCTTTACCGGATCGGCCTGGGCGCTGTGGTATCACTATTTGGCCGGGCTGCGGCACCTGTATTTCGACGCGGGCAAGGGGCTGGACATTCCCACCGCTGAAAAGCTGGGCTGGGGCGTTGTCATCGGGTCGGTCTTGCTGACCATCATCACCATTCTTGTCGTCTGAGGGGGCAAACATGCGCTACCTAACCGCCCGCAAACGCGCCGAAGGCCGTGGCCCCGGCCATTCTGGCACCGAACACCATTGGCAGATGACTGTCAGCGCCGTCGCGCTGGCCTTCATGATGCCAACGTGGATTTACATCTTCGGCTCGGCGCTGGGCCAAAGCCACGAGGTGGTGCTGGCCACCTTTGCGCGGCCCTTCCCGGCGATCCTGACCGCGATGGTTTTGGTGGTGGGGATGCGCCACTTTGCCAAAGGCGCGCAGACGCTGTTTGAGGATTATGCGCGCGGTGCCACCCGCAAGCTGCTGATCATCGCCGCCTATTCGATTTCCTCTGTGATTGTGGCGACGGGGCTGTTCGCCCTTGTCCGCATCGCGCTGTAAGGTCCTGACTATGAACGCTTATCCGTACGAAGTGCATGATTATGACGTGGTGGTTGTGGGGGCTGGCGGTGCCGGTTTGCGCGCCACTTTGGGGATGGCCGAACAGGGCTTGCGCACCGCTTGCGTGACCAAGGTGTTCCCGACCCGGTCGCACACCGTGGCCGCCCAAGGTGGTATTGCCGCGTCTTTGGGCAATATGGGGCCGGATTCTTGGCAGTGGCACATGTACGACACCGTCAAGGGGTCGGACTGGCTGGGTGACACCGACGCGATGGAATATCTGGCGCGTGAGGCCCCGAAGGCGGTGTATGAGCTGGAGCATTACGGCGTTCCCTTCAGCCGCACCGAAGAAGGCAAGATTTATCAGCGCCCCTTCGGCGGCCACACCACCGAATTCGGTGAAGGCCCACCCGTGCAGCGCACCTGCGCCGCCGCCGACCGCACCGGCCACGCGATCTTGCACACGCTGTATGGGCAATCGCTGAAGAACAATGCGGAGTTCTACATCGAATATTTCGCGCTTGATCTGATCATGACCGACGGGCGTTGCACCGGGGTTGTGGCCTGGAAGCTGGACGACGGGTCTTTGCACGTCTTCAACGCCAAGATGGTGGTGCTGGCGACGGGTGGTTACGGGCGTGCGTACTTCTCTGCGACCTCTGCCCACACCTGCACCGGCGACGGTGGCGGCATGGTGGCGCGGGCCGGTCTGCCCCTGCAGGACATGGAATTTGTGCAGTTCCACCCGACGGGGATTTATGGCTCTGGCTGCCTGATCACCGAAGGCGCGCGCGGCGAAGGCGGTTATCTGACCAACTCGGAAGGCGAGCGGTTCATGGAGCGCTATGCGCCGCATTACAAAGACCTCGCGCCCCGCGATTACGTCAGCCGCTGCATGACCATCGAAATTCGTGAAGGCCGCGGCGTGGGGCCGAACAAGGACCACATCCACCTGAACCTGAGCCACCTGCCCAAGGCGACGCTGGATCTGCGGCTGCCCGGAATTTCAGAGTCTGCCAAGATTTTCGCAGGGGTTGATCTGCAAAAAGAGCCGATCCCGGTGCTGCCGACCGTGCATTACAACATGGGCGGCATTCCGACCAACTACTGGGGCGAGGTGCTGAACCCCACCGCCACCAATCCGGATGCCACGGTGCCGGGCCTTATGGCTGTGGGCGAAGCGGGCTGTGCTTCGGTGCATGGTGCCAATCGTCTGGGCTCGAACAGCTTGATCGACCTTGTGGTGTTCGGCCGCGCGGCCGCGATCCGGGCGGGTCAGATTGTGGACCCGAAGGCGCGTCTGGGCGATGTGAACAAGGCCGAGGTGGACCGTGCCATAGATCGCTTTGACGTCACGCGCCACGCCAACGGCTCTATCCCCACCGCCGCGTTGCGGCTGGAGATGCAGAAAACCATGCAGTCCGACGCGGCAGTGTTCCGCACGGATAAAACGCTGGCCGAGGGCGTGGTGAAGATGACCGCGATTGCCGGCAAGATGGGCGATGTGAAGGTGACGGATCGCTCGATGGTCTGGAACAGCGATCTGATGGAAACGCTGGAACTGCAAAACCTGATGCCGAACGCTTTGGCCACGATCGTTGGCGCCCATGCCCGAACCGAAAGCCGGGGTGCCCATGCGCATGAGGATCATCCGACGCGCAATGATGCCGAATGGCGCAAGCACACTTTGGCCCATGTCGATGGCAACAAGGTGACGCTGGGCTATCGCGCCGTGCACACTCAACCTTTGACCACCGAAGCCGATGGCGGGATTTCGTTGCAGAAAATCGCTCCGGCAGAGCGGAAGTTCTGATTTCGGACAGGAGGGACCGTGACCGACGCTTGGGATGAACGCCGTCTGATCGACCGCACGAATGAATTTCGTGCGGTGCTGGATGGGCAAATCCAAAAGCAAAGGCAGCGGCTTGTGCGGATGGCGGCGGGACTTGCGCCGCGTCTGTGCCCCTTGTGCGATTACTACGGCATGTTCGGCCCCTTTGGCGCGCCGCCCCGGTTCGATGCGCGCTGTCCGTCTTGCAGTTCGCTGGAGCGGCACCGGCTGATCTGGCTGTTGCTGACGCGGCATCGGGTGTTCGGCGCGGACCACCGTCTGCTGCATTTTGCGGCCGAAGGCGTGCTGCGCAAGCATCTGCGGGGCATGGTCGGGCGCTATGAAACTGCGGAAATCCGCGCTGATCTGAACCCCGATCATGTGGTGAATATTGAGTCGTTGGACCTGCCTGACAGCAGTTTTGACCGCATCCTGTGCAACCATGTGCTGGAGCATGTCGATGATGCCAAGGCGCTGGCCGAGATGTTCCGGGTGCTGCAACCGGGTGGTGTCGCGCTGTTGACCACGCCGGTTGTGGAAGGCTGGGCGCAGAGCTATGAAAATCCGGCTGTTGACGGGGCCCAGGCGCGTGTCCTGCATTTCGGGCAGGATGATCATGTGCGCTTTTATGGCCGCGACCTGCGCGACCGTATTCGCGCCGCGGGGTTTGTGCTGACGGAGTTCACGGCCACCGAACCCGATGTCCATCGCCATGGGCTGATGCGCGGAGAGACGGTGTTTATCGCAACGAAACCAGAGGAAGGAACCGCATGACCTATCGCATTCTTTTGGCTGCTGTGCTGTTGGTTGCCGCCTGCGATCCGCAGGAATTGGCTGACAAGGCCCTGCGGCAAACCGCAGAATCCGTCGTGCAACCGGTGCTGGCGCGGGAAATGCCGGGCAATGTGGCCGATGTGGCCACCCGCTGCATTCTGGACGCTGCCGAACCCGGCGAGATCAACATTCTGGCGCGCGATGTGGGGGTCGAGGCGGGAACGCAGACCATCCAGAACATCCGCAACATCGCCACCCGTCCCGCCGTGGCCGCCTGTTTTGCCGCCGGTGGCGTGCCGTCGCTGCGGGTATGACAATGCGGGTGATCCTTGCGCTGTGCGCCACGCTGCCGCTGCTGTCTTGCGGCCCCATCCCTTTGGCGCAGGCGGAACGTGAATGCCTGTCGCAGGCGCGTCTGGCGCAGCAACCCCGCGGATCGGTGGGTTTGGGCATCGGGTCGGATGGCGCGGCCCGTGTGGTGGGCGATATCACCATCAGCTCTGATTACCTGACTGGCCGCGATCCGAGCCAAGTCTACGACAATTGCGTGGTGCGCCGCTCTGGCGTGATGCCCTCGCGTCCCTTCACCAGTATTCCCACCAGCCGCTAGCTGGACGCAACGAAAAGGTCTGACCATGGTTCAGTTTACCCTGCCGAAGAACTCCAAAATCCGCACTGGCAAAACCTGGCCGCGTCCGGCGGGCAGCAATGTGCGCAAGTTCCAGATTTACCGCTGGACGCCCGATGACGGCGAAAATCCGCGTGTGGACACTTATTTCGTCGATATGGACAGCTGCGGCCCGATGGTTCTGGACGCGCTGATCAAGATCAAGACCGATATCGACCCGACGCTGACCTTCCGCCGGTCTTGCCGCGAGGGCATTTGCGGATCCTGCGCGATGAACATCGGCGGCATCAACACCTTGGCCTGTATTTACGGGCTGGACGAGGTGAAGGGCGATGTGAAGATCTACCCGCTGCCGCATCTGCCGGTGGTTAAGGATCTGGTGCCGGATCTGACGCATTTCTACGCCCAGCACGCCAGCATCATGCCGTGGTTGGAAACGAAAACCAACCGCCCGGCCAAGGAATGGCGGCAGTCGATTGAAGACCGCGCCAAACTGGACGGCATGTATGAATGCGTCATGTGCGCCTGCTGTTCCACGTCTTGCCCGTCCTACTGGTGGAATGGCGACAAATATCTGGGGCCAGCCGCCTTGCTGCACGCCAACCGCTGGATCGTGGACAGCCGGGACGAGGCGACGGGGGAACGTCTGGACGCGTTGGAAGACCCGTTCAAGCTGTACCGCTGCCACACCATCATGAACTGCACCAAAACCTGCCCCAAGGGGCTGAACCCGGCCAAGGCGATTGCCGAGATCAAGAAGATGATGGTGGACCGGGTGGTGTAAGGGATCTGGGCGCGGGGGAAACCCTGCGCCCTAAGCCAAGGCCCGCAGCGCCTCTTGGGTGGCGGGCGGCAGGTTGTCGAAATCGGCGGTCAGGGCGTGCAGTTGATCGACCAGTGTCACCAATTCGGCGCGCTGGCTTTCGGTGAAGTCGGCGCCTGATTTGGTCATGCTGGCGATGGTGCGCGCGGTGTTGGCCCCCAGCGCATAGGTCCAGCCGTTGTTCAGCCCAAACGCCGCCGCCGCCGCCACCACGCCTTCGGGGTCTTTATCGGTCAATTCGGACCACATCACCACGCCGGTATGGACCAGCCCCCAATGCACGACCGGGTCAGACATCATGAAGCCACGCTCGCTGTAGGTGTCGATCCACGCCTGCGGATAGGTGCGATACATCAGCGAGGGCCGGGTGTAGCGAATGTGGACGGCCAACAGGTAGCCGGTGTCACACAGCGCGGCAATTTTGCCAAGCAGCTGCAAAACCACCTGATCTTCGCGCATATGTTCCGACATTCTTCACCTCTGGGATGCTAGCGGTTGCATAAGACACCTTAACCGGGCAATTGTTCACCCTACGAAACTATGACTCGCCGCAATAATCAGCAACTGTTTTGAGCAGATGAATCCGCTGAACCTGATGAAAGACCAGTTCCATCTGATTGCGCCTGCAGGGTTCTATGTCGCCTTGCGGGTTGGCTTCACTTTCCCCGAAGAAGAACTGAACGCCTTGCCAGAGCCATGGGTGGAATTTTACACAACCCAAGGTTTGGTGGTGCAGGATCCGGCGATGCGCTGGGTCTATGGGCACACAGGGGCCTTGCGGTTTTCAGATCTGGATGTGCCCGATCCGCATCAGGTGCGTGCCCATGCGGCGGTGTTCGGGCTGGCACATGGGGCGGTGGTGTCGGTGTTGAACCCGTCAGATCGGGGGCGGCGCAGCTACGGGCTGTTCTTCCGCGACGACCGCGATTTTGAGGCGATAGAGCTGGAACAGTTGCAGCGGCTGGTCAAGCGGGCGCACTCCGGTCCGGTGGATGAGCCGACCTTGACCGCCGCCGAGATCGAGGCGCTGAAGCTGCAGTCACAGGGGCTGCGGTTGAAGCAGATCGCCGCGCAGCTGGGGATTTCGGAAAGCGCTGTCAAAGCGCGGCTGAACAACGTCAAGCGCAAGCTGGGGGCGAAGACGCAATCACAGGCGGCGTCCATGGCGGCGGCGCGGCGGATCTTGTGAGGCGCGCATGCCGGTCTTGCTGCTGATCCTTGTGGTTTCGGTGTTCGCCTATGCTTGGGTGGCGCGCCGAGGATCGACCTTGACGAAGGCCTGTCGGTGGCGGCTGGACCGGGCTTTGGGGCCTGACAGTTATCGCTGTGCGGCTTGCGGCGCACAGTGGAACGGGGTTGCGGGCAAGACCCCGAACCACTGCTTGCGTCGGTGAGTTGTCTTCCTTGCGAGTGTCAGGGGGCTGTCCGGCCCCCAATTCTGCCGGGGATCGGTGCACAAAAGGGCTGTCAGCAGTATCGTTCCACCGTGCTGGCCTGATCGGGGCCGTAGCGGTCGCCGTGGGCCCAACCGACCGGCAGCAAGCCCGCGATGGCGGCGCGCAGATCGGGTGCCATGGTCAGACTGTCGGCCGTGGCCCAATCGGCCAGATGCGCCGCAGAGCGGGTGCCGGGAATGGGGATCAGGTGCGGGCCCTGATCCAGCACCCAAGCCATGGCCAGTGCCGGAGCCGTGTGCCCGAAATCGGCGGCCAGCGCGCGAAAGGCCGTCAGTTTGATCAGGTTCAGGCCCCAGTCAGGTTGATGGAACCGCGGGATTTGCAGGCGGAAGTCATCGGCGGGCAAAGCGGCCGGATCAATCGGCAGGCACCCGAACGCCCCGCGCGCCAAGGGCGAGAACGGCACAAAGGCAGTGCCCAAATCGGCACAGGTCTGGATCAGGCCAAGTTCCGGCTGGCGCGACCACAGCGAGTATTCGTTCTGCACCGCGCGGCAGGGATGCACCGCATGGGCGCGGCGCAGGGTCCCGGGTGCGATTTCCGACAGTCCGTAGCCGCCGATCAGACCCTCGTCGATCAGCGCCTTCAGGGATTGCACCACCTCTTCGATCGGCCGGGCTTCTTCGCGGCGGTGAATGTAGAATAAATCCACATGATCCGTGCCAAGCCGCTTTAGCGACCCGTGCAATTCGGCACGCAAGTGGCTGGCAGAATTGTCAAATCGGCGATCAGGGCCGCCGACGATGCTGGCCTTGGTTGCGATCTGGATGTTCGGTTTGCGCAAGGCGATCCATTCGCCCATCACCGTTTCCGACAGACCCATGCCATAGATATTGGCGGTGTCCAGAAAGGTAATGCCGTGATCCACAGCCGAATCCAGACAGCGGAAACTTTCTTCTTTGGTGGTCGGTCCGAAGATGCCGCCAAAGCTCATGCAGCCCAGACCGATCGCGGACACCATCGGCCCGCCTGCGCCCAATTGCCGTTGTTTCATCGCCATCTCCTGTTTTGGGCGGCTGAATAGACGCCCGCGAATCGGTTAGGTCAAGCGCAGAACGGGTTGACGGGGAGGCAGGGGTCGGGGAACGTCCTGCAAAGGGAGATGCCCATGAAACCCAACCCGCCGCACCATTTGCCCCCGACCGATGCTGCAGCCCGGCGGGCAATTGCCCCGGTGATCTGCTATCCGGTGGAGACCCTGCCTGCGCCCGATCTTGCGCCCTATCACGCCGCGCGTGCGGGGTGGAGGCGGGTCCATGAGGTGCTGGTGCCCGCGCGTGAGGCGCGCTGTTTTTCCGTGCCTGCGGGGCATTTCTTTCGCATCAGCAGCGTGGACGGGCCACAAGTGGGCGATCTGAATCTGTGGAACGCGGATGATCTGACCGAGCGGTTCTTCTCGGGCAAGACCCGGGCCTTGCATGGCACGCATCTGAGTGCGGGCGATCGGATGTGGTCGAACCTGCCCTTCCTGCGGGTGCTGGCGACGATCACCGAGGACACGCTGGACTGGTACGGTTTCGATGCGTTCGGCGGGTCCGTGCATGACGTGATCGGCACCCGCTGCGATCCCTACACCCACAATCTTCTCAGCCAGGGCGGGCAATATCACCACTGTTGCCATTCCAACCTGACGCGGGCTTTGGCCGCACAGGCTGGCCTGTCTTTGGCGGTGGCCGAGATGCATGTGCATGATGTGCTGAACGTGTTCATGTGCACCGGCTTCACCCGCGATACGGGCCAGTATTTCATGAAGGCCAGCCCGGTGCGGCCCGGCGATTTCCTTGAATTCTTTGCCGAAACTGACCTTCTGGGTGCGCTCTCGGCCTGTCCGGGCGGGGATTGTTCGACCGTGCATTCCTCGGATGTGGCGCAGTGCCATCCGTTGTTGGTCGAGGTGTTCAGGCCCGCCGCGCCGCCCGTCGGGTGGCAGCGCAGCAGGGTCAGTGGCTATGATCGCAGTCACGGGGTTTGATCAACAGACCCAACGGCTGGCCTGTCTTGGTCCCGTTCAATCCGAAGCGGAGTGAATGGGGCCGCTGTCAGCTGAACGCCGCCTCCAGCGCCACTTCGACCATCGCGCCAAAGCTGGTCTCGCGTTGGTCGGCGGGCAAAGCCTCATGTGTCAGGATGTGGTCGGAAATCGTCAGCACCGCCAGCGCGCGGCGGCCATAGCGGGCGGCAAGCATGTAAAGCTCTGCCGCCTCCATCTCGACGCAAAGGGTGCCATGGCGTTGCAGCTGGTCCGACAGGTCTTGGCGTTCGTCGTAGAAGGTGTCGGACGAATAGATGCCGCCCACATGCACCGGCACGCCAATTTTCTGCGCGGCGGTATGGGCCGCCGACAGCAAGCCAAAGTCGGCGCAAGGGGCAAAGTTCAACTCGCGGAAGATGCTGCGGGACGGGCTGCCGCAGGTGCTGGCGGTTTGCGCCAGCACCACGTCGCGGACCTTGACATGGTGCTGCAACGCGCCGGCAGAACCGATGCGGACCAGGGTTTGCGCGCCGTAATCCTTCATCAACTCGGTGGCATAGATTGACAGCGACGGCATCCCCATGCCGCTTCCATGAATGGTCACCGGGTGGCCGCGCCAAGTGCCGGTGTAGCCCAGCATGCCGCGCACCTCGTTCACCAGCACCGGGTTTTCGAGGAACTTTTGCGCAGCCCAGCGGGCGCGATAGGGGTCGCCGGGCAGCAGTACGGTTGGCGCGATGTCGCCGGGTTTGGCACCGATGTGAAATGTCATGGCCGTCTCCTTTCGGGGCAAGCTATGACAAGTGGGGGCAATGCGAAAGCCCCGCGCCGCGCGCCTATAGGGCCTGCTGAAAAGCGGTCTTGTTCAGGCAAAAACCGGCATCGGTCGGGCGCGACAGTTCACCCCGTTCCAGCACAAGATGACAAGCTTTGCGATCTTTGCACTGACCGCAGGTGTACAAAAGATCAACATAAGCATCGTGGTCGGCCTTGATCTGACCCTCGGACAGCCCGAAAATCTCGGCCATGGCGGCAACGCGGTCGGGCACGTCATGGGGCATGCGCACAAATGCCTCAACCTGATCGCGGCCCATGCCCAGATCGGCCAGATCGCGGTCGGTCAACGAGGACACTTCCTTCAGGTCGCGCCAGCGCTGAACCAGGGCTTTGATGTTGTCGAACATGGCTGTCTCCAAGGATTGCTTGGAGACAGCTTGCGCAGGTGGCGGGCGGCGAGCCTTGATCTGGCGCAAGTGGCGGCAAATCGTCAGGCGGCGAGGGGGGATTGGTCCACCAGACCCACGATGTCCAGCATGATGCGGTTCAACTCAAAATCCTTGGGCGTGTAGACGGCGGCGACGCCCATGGCGCGCAGGGCGGCCGCGTCATCTTCGGGGATGATGCCGCCGACAACCAAGGGCGTGTCGGTCAGCCCCGCCGCGCGCATGCGTTGCAGGGTTTCGGTGATCAGCGGGATATGGCTGCCCGACAGGATCGACAGGCCGATGACATGGGCCTGTTGTTCCACGGCGGCGGCGACAATTTCGGCAGGGGTCAGGCGGATGCCTTCGTAATGGATGTCCATGCCACAATCACGGGCGCGGGCGGCAATTTGCTCGGCCCCGTTGGAGTGGCCATCAAGCCCCGGTTTCCCCACCAGAAATTTCAGCGGGCGACCCAGTTTGGCCGACAGCGCCTGCACCGCCTCGCGGATCGGTTCCAGCCCCTCGGTGCGGTTGGATGGGTTGCGCGACACGCCGGTGGGGGCGCGGTATTCGCCAAAAGCAGAGCGGACCATCTGGCCCCATTCGCCAGTGGTGACGCCTGCCTTGGCGCAAGCAACCGACGCCGCCATGATGTTGGTGCCGTCCTGCGCGTGGCGGCGCAGGGTGGTCAGGGCGGCCTCTGCCGCCGCTGCGTCGCGGGTGGTGCGCCATGCGGTCAGCCGTTCGATCTGATCGCGTTCAGCGTCGGCATCGGCCACCATGATGGAACCGTCGCCTGCGGTCAGCGGGCTTGGTGCGGCCTCGGTCCAGCGGTTCACACCGACAACCGTGGTTTCTTTCGATTCGATCTTGGAAATGCGCTCGGCGTTCGCCTCGACCAGGCGGCCCTTCATATAGTCAATTGCGGCCACAGCCCCGCCCATGGCATCAATCTGCGCCAGTTCGGCCCGCGCGCCGTCTTTCAGCGCCGTCACCTTGCGGTCAATCGCAGGATTGCCGTCGAAGAGGTCGTCATATTCCAGAAGGTCAGTTTCATAGGCCAGGATCTGCTGCATCCGCAGCGACCATTGCTGATCCCACGGGCGCGGCAGGCCCAAAGCCTCGTTCCAGGCGGGCAGTTGCACGGCGCGGGCGCGGGCGTTTTTCGACAGGGTGACAGCCAGCATTTCGATCAGGATGCGGTAGACGTTGTTCTCGGGCTGCTGTTCAGTCAGGCCCAAGGAGTTCACCTGCACCCCGTAACGGAAGCGGCGGTATTTGGCGTCGGTGATGCCATAACGGTGTTCGCAAATCTCATCCCACAGATCGACAAAGGCGCGCATCTTGCACAGCTCGGTCACAAAGCGGATGCCCGCATTGACAAAAAACGATATTCTGCCGACCATATTGGGGAAATCTGCGGCCGAAACTTTCCCTTTCAGATCATCCAGCACCGCGCAGGCGGTGGCCAGCGCAAAGGCCAGTTCCTGTTCGGGCGTCGCCCCGGCCTCTTGCAGGTGATAGCTGCAAACGTTCATCGGGTTCCATTTGGGCAGGTGCTTTTGCGTGTAGGCCGCCACATCGGTGATCATGCGCAGGCTGGCCTTGGGCGGGGCGATATAGGTGCCACGCGACAGATATTCCTTGATGATGTCGTTCTGCACGGTGCCTTGCAGCGCCGAGACATCCGCACCCTGTTCTTCAGCCACCGCGATATACAGTGCCAACAGCCAGGGGGCGGTGGCGTTGATGGTCATCGAGGTGTTCATCTGGTCCAACGGGATGTCCTTGAACAAAGCCCGCATGTCGCCCAGATGGTTCACCGGCACGCCAACCTTGCCGACTTCGCCGCGCGCAAGTTCGTGGTCGCTGTCATAACCCGTCTGCGTTGGCAGATCGAAGGCCACTGACAGACCGGTCTGGCCCCGCGCCAGGTTGCCTTTGTAAAGCGCGTTGGACGCCGCGGCGGTGGAATGGCCCGCATAGGTGCGGAACAGCCAAGGGGTATCCTTTTGCGCTTGCATCATCTGGCCTCGCGATTCAATTCAGCAACATTATTTCGTCAGACCCCAGATAGGCGACATTTTAAACCGATGTCAATCGCTGCGCTGCGGCAATTTCTGCGCGAAGGTGACGGCGGTTGTCATTTGAAAAATGTTGGATGTTCGGAAATGGTTGGGCATGCCAATCCGGCCCAGCATAGCAATGAGGATACCATGTTGACATCGACCCTGCGCCTGACCCTTGCCACATTCGCTCTGGCGGCCACCACCTTTTCGGCGCAAGCGCAGGATCGGCACCTGCGCATCCACAATGACACCGGGATGACACTTTACAAGTTTCAGTCCACCAATTCGGGCGCCAAGAACTGGGGGCGCGATGTGATGGGGTCCAAGGTGCTGGCCACGGGCGGCTCGATGCGGCTGAACTTCGACAACAGATACGGCTATTGCGAATTTGACTTCAAAGCGACATTCGAGGACGGCACTGTGCTGCAAAAGGCGAATGTGAACGTCTGCGAGACGGGCAATTACTACTACACCGAGTGATGGGTTTTCGGCGACATATCCGGGGGGCTGTCTGCCCCCCGGGCCACCGAAGGATATTTTCAGACAGATGACTGGCAGCGTTTGAAATGCTGTCATGGGCGTGCCAGAGTTGCGCATGACCCAGACTGTCGCGGTTCCCTACTGGCTTTTGGTGTTGATCCTTGCCTTCGCGGCGATCACCTTTGCCTCGCATTTCCTGTTTCCCTCTGTGCGCTGGTTCTTCCGCAAGCGGATGGAGCGGGCGGTGGCGCGGCTGAATGCCCGGCTGGACCGCCCGATCGAATTGTTCAAACTGGCGCGGCGGCAGGACATGATCGTGCGCCTGGCCTATGACCCGGCGGTGCTGGAAGCGGTGGCCGAACATGCGGCGGAAACCGGCGTTCCGGGCTCGGTGGCGTTTGAAGAGGCGCGGGGCTATGCGCGCGAAATCGTGCCGGGGTTTTCGGCGACGCTGTATTTCGGTGTCGCGATCCGTCTGGCGCGCGGGCTGAGCCGCGCCCTGTACCGGGTGCGCATTGGCAAGGTGGATGCGGCTTTGAGGCAGATTGATCCGCGCGCGACGGTGGTTTTCGTGATGAACCACCGCTCCAACATGGATTATGTGCTGATCACCTGGTTGGTCGCGAACCGGGCGTCCATTTCTTATGCGGTGGGGGAATGGGCGCGGGTCTGGCCGTTGTCGCGGTTGATCCGGGCGATGGGGGCCTATTTCATCCGGCGCGGCAGTCGCAATACGTTGTACCGCCGCGTGCTGGCCCGCTATGTGCAGATGGCCACGGCCGAGGGCACGACGCAGGCGATCTTCCCAGAAGGCGGCTTGTCACTGGACGGCCGGGTCGGCGCGGCCAAGATGGGGCTCTTCAGTTATATTGTGGCAGGATACCAGCCGGGCGGCCGAGATGTGGTGTTTGTGCCCGTCGGTCTGGCCTATGACCGGGTGCTGGAGGACCGCATCCTGACCGATGCGGCGGCGGCAGGCAGCCGGCGGTTTCGCGGCAAGCCCTTGGCGATCTTGGCCTTTGTCGGGCGTGTGATCTGGCGCAAGCTGCGCGGGACTTTTGCCGGGTTTGGGACGGCAGCGGCGGGGTTCGGTGCGCCGGTGTCCTTGCGCGCCTTCATGGCCGATCATCCCAACACCCCCACCGAGACGCTGGGCGCACATCTGATGGCCGAGATTGAGCGGGTGGTGCCGGTGCTGCCAGTGCCCTTGGTGGCGGCGGCTTTGGCCGAAGGTCCCGCTGACCGACAGGCGTTGGGGCGGATTGCCGATCGTTTGCTGGGCGAATTGGCGGCGGCGGGGGCGGTGCTGAAACTGGCGCCCGAGGGGTTGCAGGCGACACTGACCGAAGGGCTGGCCCCGCTTCTGGCCCGGGGCGTCTTGGGTGAGGATTTGCGGCCCACCTCAACCGGGGCTGCCGTTCTGGCGTTTTACGCCAGCTCGGTGCAACAAAGACTGGGTCTGGACTCAGTGGGCATTGCCGCAACGCAGCGGACATAAAATTACAAAATTTGCACCAAAGCTATTGCAAAGTTGCGCAAATCTCCCATATCAATCGCCAAGGCCGCTTTGATTCTGCGGCGCGGCATGACGATGGAGGCTTCGATGGCTTTGGACACAGCTTTGGCGATCACCCCCTATGAGGCTCCGGTGAAGGACCTGTATGAGATTGGTGAAATGCCACCCTTGGGTCATGTACCGGCACAGATGTACGCTTGGGCGATCCGCCGGGAGCGGCACGGCGAACCCGATACAGCCATGCAGGTCGAGGTGGTGGACACCTGGAAGATCGACAGCCACGAGGTGCTGGTTCTGGTGATGGCGGCGGGTGTGAATTACAACGGTGTCTGGGCCAGCCTTGGTCAACCGATCAGCCCGTTTGATGGCCACAAGCAGCCGTTCCATGTGGCGGGCAGCGACGCTTCCGGGATCATCTGGGCGGTGGGGGACAAGGTCAAGCGCTGGAAGGTCGGGGATGAGGTGGTGATCCACTGCAATCAGGACGACGGCGACGACGAGGAATGCAACGGCGGTGATCCGATGTTTTCGCCCAGCCAGCGCATCTGGGGCTATGAGACACCCGACGGGTCCTTCGCACAGTTCACCCGCGTGCAAGCGCAACAACTGATGCCGCGCCCGCGCCATCTGACTTGGGAGGAGTCGGCCTGCTACACCCTGACGCTGGCCACCGCCTACCGCATGTTGTTTGGCCATCCGCCGCATGATCTGCAGCCGGGCCAGAACGTGCTGGTCTGGGGGGCGAGCGGCGGGCTTGGCTCCTTTGCGATCCAGTTGATCAACACGGCGGGGGCGAATGCAATCGGCGTGATTTCCGAAGAGGACAAGCGCGATTTCGTGATGGGATTGGGCGCGAAAGGCGTGATCAACCGCAAGGATTTCAAGTGCTGGGGGCAGTTGCCCACTGTGAACACGCCCGAGTACAACGAATGGCTGAAAGAGGCGCGCAAGTTCGGCAAGGCGATCTGGGACATCACCGGCAAGGGTGTGAACGTCGACATGGTGTTCGAGCATCCGGGCGAAGCCACGTTTCCGGTGTCGTCGCTGGTGTGCAAGAAGGGTGGCATGGTGGTGATCTGCGCGGGGACCAGCGGGTTCAACTGCACTTTTGACGTGCGATACATGTGGATGCACCAGAAGCGTTTGCAGGGCAGCCACTTTGCGCACCTGAAGCAAGCGGCTGCGGCAAACAAGCTGATGGTGGAACGTCGGATTGATCCGTCGATGTCCGAAGTCTTCCCTTGGGCGGAAATTCCGCATGCGCATATGTTGATGCGCGCCAACAAGCACAAGCCGGGCAATATGGCGGTGTTGGTGCAAGCGCCGCGCACCGGCCTGCGCACGTTTGAAGACACGCTGGACGCCAGTTTGAACCGCTGATCCAGCGGAGCGGCTGCGCCGCAAGTCGTTTGCCTCGCCTGCGCGCTTTGCGCTTCGGCTCAGGGTGGGGGCGCTGCCCCCGCCTTTGGCTCCCCCGGGATATTTGGACCAATGTGAATTTGCAGGTTTCACATTGGCTTCACTATCCTCGGGGGTGAGCGGAGCGAGGGGGCAGACAGCCCCCTCCTGGCGTCAAGCGCAGGGGGCGCAATTTGGGTGCGTCAGCGCCGTTGGAAGGGGCTCGATGCCCCGCGAAACGGCAGCCCCTGTCAGGTTGCGCACTGGCCCTTGTCGGAACCATCGCATAAGGTCCTGCCATGACCGATCTTGCCCCCGTCAAGCTGACTTTTTCCGATGATCAGGCCGAGGCCTATGACCGCGTTTCGGCGGACCTGTTTGCCATGGGCATTGATCTTGACCACGGTGGCATGGGGCCACGGCCTGAGGACAAATCCTCGGTACTTGCGGTGATTGGCAAGGCCGGGTCGGGCAAGACCATGCTTTTGGCCAGCCTTTACAAGGCGATGGCGGCGGCGGGTGTCGATCTGGTTTCAGGCGATTATGAACCGAAAAAGCGCAAGGATCGCCGTACCTTGGCGATTTTGGCGCCGACCAACAAAGCCGCCTCGGTGTTGCGCATGCGGGGGGTTCCAGCCACCACCATTCACCGCATTCTCTACACCCCGGTCTATGACCCGCAGTATGAGAAAATTGCGGAATGGCTCACGGGGCAGGGGCCGCGTCCGGCGGTGGAGGGGTTGACGGAGTTGGCGCTGGACCGGGCGCATGCGTTTTATCAACAGGTGGCGTCCATTCCCGGCGCGCTGGCGGCGGCGGGACTGCGGGGCAGCGATTTCATCAAAGGCTGGAAGCGGCGCGAAGAGCCGCTCGATGTGGGCTTCGTGGACGAATCCTCGATGCTGGATGAGCGTCAATTCGACGACCTGCGTGCGATTTTTCCGACACTGGTGCTGTTTGGTGATCCGGCGCAGTTGGCGCCTGTCGGGTTATCGGGTGAGATGGTGTTTGATCGTCTGGGCGAGGGCCGTCGTCTGGTGCTGTCGCGCATTCACCGACAGGCGCAGGACAACCCGATCCTCGATCTGGCGCATGCATTGGGTGATCCGAACATCGGGTTTGAGGAATTCGAGCGGATGGTGGAGGCCGCCTCGAAAAAGGATGACCGCGTCGTGTGGGCCGAGCGTGTCGATGCCGATCTGATGGCGCGCAGTCCGGTTCTGGTCTGGCGCAATGCCACCCGCATCCGGCTGATCACGGCGTTCCGGGCGGCGCAAGGTGCGCCTGCGGATATGTTGTTGCCCGGTGAGCCGCTGATCTGTGACGGCATCGAATTGCCTTTGAAACACCGCAAGAAACGCATTGATCTGGAGGCTCGGGGCCTGATCAAGGGCGCGCAGGTGATTTATCTGGGGCGCGGCAGCCGCGAGGGATTTGCCAAGCTGCATGTGGTGGGGGCCGAAGATCCGCAGGTGTCGGCGGCGTCCATCATCAAGATCGAACGCCCGGATGAGGAAGAGCCGTTGATTGCCACGGCGGCCACGATGGGGGCGGCGTTTCTGCACGGGGCGGCGGTCACAATCCACAAAGCCCAAGGCAGCCAATGGGATACGGTGCAGGTGTTTGCACCTGATCTTTATGCCGCAGCCAAGGCGGGGCGGTCCGAGGCCGGGGTGCCGTTGTGGAAACGACTGGCCTATGTGGCGATCACGCGGGCGCAGTCACGGTTGATGTGGGTGGTGCGCAACCGTTTGGCGCTGCCGAAGCAGGCGCTGACGGTGGATGATTTGCGGGTGCCTGCTGCGCCCTTGACCCTGACGGCGCAGCAAGATGATGCCTAGACTTCCTCTTTGCCGGCCCATCGGCTAGCCTGTGCAAAACCATGCGAGGCCCCGATGATTTGCGTCTTTGTCCAATTCCGCTGTACCCCCGGCAAGACCTATGCCGTGGCCACCGCGATCTATGACCGTGAGGTGGTCAGCGAATTGTATTCGACTTCTGGCGAATATGACCTGATCGCGAAGATCTACATCCCGGATGGCGCGGATGTGGGGCACTATCTGTCCGAACGCCTGTTCGATATTCCGGACATCGTGCGGACGCTGACGACGATGACGTTCAAGGCGTTTTAACCGAGCGTCGCCCTAGCCGCGCCGGGCGGCGTCAATGGCCGCGATGTCGATCTTGCCCATGTCCATCATGGCTGCAAAGGCGCGTTCTGCCTCGGCGCCGCCTGCGGCCATTGCCTCGGTCAGGGTGCGCGGGGTGATCTGCCATGAGATGCCCCATTTGTCCTTGCACCAGCCGCAGGCGCTTTCCTGGCCGCCGTTTGTGACGATGGCATTCCACAACCGGTCGGTTTCCCCCTGATCTTCAGTTTCGATCTGGAACGAGAATGCTTCAGACTGGCGGAATGCGCCGCCGCCGTTCAGGCCAAGGCAAGGGATGCCCGCGACTGTGAAATGCACTGTCAGCACTTGACCCGCGACCCCGCCCGGAAAATTCGCGGGTGCGTGAAAAATCGCGCCGACATGGCTGTCGGGGAAGGTGGCGGCGTAGAATTGGGCGGCTGGCAAGGCGTCATGGTCGTACCACAGGCAGATCGTGTTTTTGGGCATGGCTGACTCCCTTTGCGCTGATTTTAGCGCAGAATCGGCGGTCCGTCTTGGGTGGCAGCTTGCACAAAGCCCAGAATTTTTGCCGGATCTTTCACACCCGGCGCGGTCTCGACACCCGAGGACACATCGACTTGGCGTGCGTTGGTCAACCGGATCGCCTCGGCCACATTGGCTGGCGTCAGGCCGCCCGCCAGCATCCAAGGGCGCAGCCAGCGCCGTTGGGCGACCAGACGCCAGTCGAAGGACAGGCCGTTGCCACCGGGCAGATCGGCGTTCTTTGGAGGCTTGGCATCGACCAGAATCTGATCGGCGACCAGCGAATAGTCGAACACCGCTGCCAGATCGCCTTCATCCGCCACGCCAACCGCCTTCATCACCGGCAGGCCATAGCGGGCGCGGACCTCGGCCACCCGGTCGGGGGTTTCGTGTCCGTGAAGTTGCAGCATGTCCAGCGGCATTGCCTCTGTCAGCGCATCCAGCATGGCATCATCGGCATCGACCACCAGTGCCACTTTGGCCAGACCAACCGGAGCGGCGAGTGCCAGTTCGCGCGCTTGTGGCAAGGTCAGATGGCGCGGCGATTTGGGGAAGAACACAAAGCCCGCATAGGCCGCACCGCTGCGCGCCACGGCGGCGACGTCCGCCAGCGTGCGCAGGCCGCAGATTTTTACACGGATATCGGGCATTCAGCGGGCTTTCGGCTTGTCCAGCAGGGCCAGAACATCGTCGCGCGGCAGCGAGGTTGCGTCTTTCATGGCCGCCAGTTCGCGTTCCAGTCGGCTCACTTCGCGGGTCTTGGTGCTGGCCACGGCGCGGTGCTTATGTTCCCGAAACCACTCCCATAGGAAGCCGATCAGCAGGCCCGCCACAATGCTGGCGAAGATGATCAGGAACAGCGGCAGTTCGATCTGCCAGTTCAGACCCAGAAACGCCGCCACATCCTCGGGCAATGCCTTGATCAGAACCGTAGGTCGGTTGGCCAAAGCCACGGTCAGCAGACAGATGCCCAGCAGGCCCAAAAACAAATAGCGTAGGTAACGGATCATGATGCCGCCTTATAAGGGGGTACTGCCCCTATATTGGGGCAGAAGCGGCGCTGTGCAAGCGGTGCTTACTTGCCGTTCAGCCGATCACGCAGAAGCTTGCCGGTTTTGAAGAACGGCACCTTCTTGTCATCGACCGCCACAGCCTCACCCGTCCTTGGGTTGCGGCCGACGCGGGCATCGCGCGACTTGACCGAGAACGCACCAAAGCCACGCAGTTCGACCCGGTCACCCTTGGCCAGCGCGTCGATGATTTCTTCAAAGACCGTATTCACAATACGTTCCACATGGCGTTGTGTCAGATGCGGATTTTCATCCGCAATTTTCTGGATCAGTTCAGATCGGATCATCCGCGGTATCCCCCCTGTGGTGCCCCGTCCCGGTTCCGGGATTCTGTAGCCGCCACGCTGTTGTCCATTGGACTATAGGCATAATTTATCACGGCACAAACAAAAATGCGGGCTAACCCCGCCAAATCAAAGGGCCCCGCAGTGATGCGGGGCCCAAAGTGTTGCCGCTAACGGCTGGATCAGTTCTTGTCGGCCTTCAAAGCCGCGCCAAGAATGTCGCCAAGCGATGCGCCCGAATCGGACGAACCATACTGCTCGACGGCTTCTTTCTCTTCGGCGATTTCACGCGCCTTGATCGAAAGGCCCATGCGGCGGGTCTTGGGATCAATGTTGGTGACGCGCACGTCGATCTTGTCGCCAACCGAGAAACGCTCGGGGCGCTGATCAGCACGTTCGCGCGACAGGTCCGACCGACGGATGAACGACTTGGCGCCGTTGTATTCCACTTCAACGCCGCCCTCTTCGATGGCGGTCACGACAACGGTGATGATACCGCCGCGCTTGATGCCATCAACTGCGTCGGTGAAGGTGTCTTCGCCCAAGGCTTTGACCGACAACGAGATACGTTCTTTCTCGACATCCACTTCGGTGACAGCCGCGGTAACGGTGTCGCCCTTGCGGTAGTTCTGAATGGCGTCTTCGCCGCGCTGGTCCCATGACAGGTCGGACAGGTGAACCATGCCGTCGATGTCGTTGTCGAGGCCAACGAACAGACCGAATTCGGTGATGTTCTTGACTTCGCCTTCGATGTTGGTGCCGACCGGATGGGTTTCGGCAAACACTTCCCACGGGTTGCGCTGGGTCTGCTTGAGGCCCAAGGAAACGCGACGCTTGGCGCTGTCGATTTCCAACACCATGACTTCGACTTCCTGGCTGGTCGAGACGATCTTGCCGGGATGGACGTTCTTCTTGGTCCAGGACATTTCGGACACGTGAACCAGACCTTCGACACCGGCTTCCAGCTCCACGAAGGCGCCGTAGTCGGTGATGTTGGTGACGCGGCCCTTGTGCACGGTGCCAAGCGCATAGGCTTTCTCAACGGCATCCCACGGATCGGATTGCAGTTGCTTCATGCCCAGCGAAATACGGTGGGTTTCCTTGTTGATCTTGATGACCTGCACCTTGATCGTCTCGCCGATGGCGAGGATTTCCGACGGGTGGTTGACGCGACGCCAAGCCATGTCGGTGACGTGCAACAGGCCGTCCACGCCGCCCAAGTCAACGAACGCACCGTATTCGGTGATGTTCTTGACGACGCCGTCGATGGTCTGGCCTTCGGTCAGGTTGCCGATGACTTCGGCACGCTGCTCGGCACGCGATTCTTCAAGGATCGCACGGCGCGAGACAACGATGTTGCCACGGCGACGGTCCATCTTCAGGATCTGGAACGGCTGCTTCATGCCCATCAGCGGGCCAGCGTCACGCACCGGACGGACGTCAACCTGCGAACCCGGCAGGAACGCAACAGCGCCGCCCAGATCAACAGTGAAGCCGCCTTTGACGCGGCCAAAGATCGCGCCATCGACGCGGGTCTCGGTCGCATAGGCTTTCTCAAGACGATCCCACGCTTCTTCGCGGCGGGCTTTCTCGCGCGAGATCTGGGCTTCGCCGCGCGAATTTTCAACGCGGTCCAGATACACTTCAACAGTGTCGCCGACGTTGATGTTCGGCTGCTCGCCGGGGTTCGCGAATTCTTTAAGATCGATGCGGCCTTCCATCTTGTAGCCGACGTCGATGATGGCCTGGCCCGCTTCGATCGCGATGACCTTGCCTTTGACAACCGTTCCCTCTTCGGGGGTGTCAATTTCGAAGCTTTCCTTCAACAGGGCTTCGAAGTCTTCCATAGAGTTTTTAGCGCACATGTAGTTTGGTCCTTTTCACGTCATTTTCACTGGCCACGCGGTTGGCTCCGCCGGTCTTGCATAATGAACAAAGGGCCGTGGCATGCGCCCGACCCGTCCGACGCGGTGTTTAGGCGGAATAGGGGCAGATGGCAAGGGTCTGCGCGTGGTCTAAAACTGATCCGCCGCCTTCTGCATCGCCTTGAAAAACTGTGCCACATGGACGCCGTCCAGCAAGCCGTGGTGGACCTGCAGGGCCACGGCCATGGTCCAACGGCCCGTCACCTCGGGGGTGTAGCGGCCCCAGCAGACGCGAGGAACAGAATCGTCGCGGTCAAACACCGGGTTGTCGAAGGCCGTGAAATCCAGCCAGGGCTGACAGGACAGGAAGGCCACCCCGTCATCGCCATCGACCCCGGGCTTCAGAGCACCGCCGGCCAGCGTGTCCTTGATGTCGGCGCGGGCCCCGGCGGCGAAATCTGCAAAGTCGGGCAGCCAATCGAGATAGGTGAAGCCCAGCCGGCCATCGTTGAATTGCAGCGTCGGCGACAGCTTCATGCGGTCGTGGCGCACAACGGTATCGCCCCGGATGCGGCAGGCCAGTTCCGGCACGGCATGCAGCGCTGTGCCAATCGCGTGCACGCAGGCGAGATAGCCGGAAAAGCCTTCGTCATCGGCGCGGCGCGACAGGATGCGGGTCACGTCCACCCGCGCCGTCACCGCATACTGTGGCTTTTGAAAGCGGCGGAAGAGCGCCAATGTTTCGCGCCGTGGCCAGTCTGACAGGGGGATCTCGGTCGTGGTCATCGGCAGGGCAAGGCCCTTTCCACAGCGGCGATGGCCATCGCCACAACGGAATCGATGCCCAGATCAGATGTGTCAAGGATCACTGCATCAGGGGCAGCGCGCAAGGGCGCATCGGCGCGGCCCATATCGCGGGCGTCGCGTTCCACCACCTCGGCCAGCACCCGGTCCGCATCGCCGCCCAGCTCCAGCCAGCGGCGATGGGCGCGCACCGGGGCGCTGGCGGTGACATAGAGTTTGACCTCGGCCTGTGGACAGATCACGGTGCCAATGTCGCGCCCGTCCAGAACGGCCCCGCCCGGCGCGCGGGCAAAGCGGCGTTGGAAATCAACCAAAGCCGCGCGCACCTCAGGGATCACCGCCACACGGCTGGCGGCCTGGCCTGCCGCCATGCTGCGCAGATCATCGCGTGACAGATCGGCGGCGGTCAGCGATTGAGCCGCCCGCACAGGATCGCCGCCCATCGCCCCCACCGCGCGGTACAACAGCCCGGTGTCCAGATGCGCGAAACCGAACCGCAGCGCCACCGCCCGGCCGATCGTACCTTTGCCTGCCGCAGCCGGACCATCGATGGCCACTGTGAAAATCATGCGCATCCCCTGTGCATCAAGGTTTTACAGGTAAAACCGAGTTGTCAATCCGACTTTTGGCCCAAGCTTGAAGCGCCGTGGTCGTGACTTGGCCAGAGAGACAAACAAACGGCTGACCTCAGCCGAGCCAGCCAGCTGTCTGAACGCCGCGAAAACAGCCGACCGGCCTGATGGACGCAGGATTCAGCTGTCCAGACGGCGCGGCTCTTCAGCCTCTTCCGGCGGATAGGCATAGGCGTTCGACAAGATCATGCCGCCCGCGTCCAGCGCCTCGGACACCGGGTCTTCTTCCTCGAAAGTGAATTCATAGGCATCAAACGGAAAGGCCGCAGCATCGACCAGACCTTCGACCGACAGCAAGGAAATGTCCTCGGCGGCCAGTTCTTCGACCAGCATCTGCAGCGCCTCGGACGCCGATTCCGCCTTGATCACCACCAGTTGGTAGTGGCCGGCATATTCGTCTTCATCCTCGTCCGCCCATTCAGGATCAAAGGCGTCGATGCAGCAGGCGTAGACGCCCGACAGGGTTCCATCGGTTTCATCGGGTTCAAAGGCGTGGGCTTCGGACACGCAAATCTCGCCCGATTCCTTGGCAGCGGCGACCATTTCGTCCATGTCCACTTCGAAAGGCACGACGTCCTCGTCGAAATCCTCGGCGTCGCCGGCGAACAGCACGCGGTCAAGGCGCAAGCCGTTGGCCTGCACGGAGTTGGACAGCACCGCCAGCGCCTCGGACAGATTGTCGGCCTCCAGCACGAAAAACCGTGCCTCGCCGCCGTAATCCATCTCGTCTTGCATCTCGGCTGCGCCGTTCGGATCAAAGGCCTCGACGGCGGCGTAATAGGTTCCCATGGTCAGCCCTTTCCGTGGCATTGGTTTGGGCCGCAAAGACCCTGTTGCGTGCCTCTATACTGCGCCAATGTGACAAGCGCCACCAGCTAGGGTCGGCGGCACGACAAGGCCCAAAGTGCGCAAGCGGCGGCTGTGACCTGCCGGGCATGGTATTGCCACGCGACACAGCTGACGGTCGCGATGATGGGGATGGGGGCGAGCCATTTCAGACAGGACATCGCCCCAGCGCCTCAGTCGTGGGTCAAAGTCGCGCCCAAGCCCGTCATCAACCCCTCAAAGATCGGGAAAGAGGTGACGATGGGCGAGGCGTCATCAACCGATACGGGATGTTTGGAGGCCATGCCCAGCACAAGGAACGACATCGCGATGCGGTGGTCGATGTGGGTCTTGCAGATGGCCCCGCCGGGCACGCTGCCCGCCCCCATGCCGTGGACGGTCAGCGTGTCTTCGTCTTCCTCTATGCGCACTCCGCAGGCCTCCAGGCCGCGCGCCATGGCGTCGATGCGGTCGGATTCCTTGACGCGCAACTCCTTGACGCCGCGCATGACGGTCTTGCCATCAGAGCAGGCGGCGACGACGGACAGGATCGGGTATTCGTCAATCATGCTGGGCGCGCGTTCCGGGGGCACCTCTATGCCCCGCATGTTGTCGCTGAACCGCACGCGCAGATCGGCCACAGGTTCGCCG
>JBIHZO010000462.1:0-3015 GCA_044231405.1 Cypionkella sp.
CAACCTCAATGCGTTCAGCGATACGGTGATCGACGACAGGCTCATCGCCAAAGCCGCCGCCAGAGGGGTGGCAGCCCCGATCAAGGCCAAAGGCACAGCGATCACGTTATAGGCCCCCGAAATGCCGAAATTCTCGATCATCCGGCGCGTGGCTTGGCGGGCAATCCTTGTGGCATCGCCGATGGGGGCCATATCCTGCCCCAGCAGCACGATGTCAGACGCCGTGCGCGCCGCATCCAGGGCGGTGGCCGGCGAGATCGACACATGCGCCGCCGCCAGCGCCGCCGTGTCGTTCAACCCGTCGCCCACCATCAGCACCTTGCGGCCCTGATCTGACAGGCTGCGCACCATCGCGGCCTTTTCGGCCGGCAGCGCGCCATGGGTCCAGTCCTTGATTCCCAAACGGTCGGCCAGCGCCCGGACGGCCCCTTCAACATCCCCGGAAATCAGCTTGATGTCCTTGCCCTGCGCGGTCAGCGCCGCAATCGCGGCCTCGGCCCCGGGGCGCAGACGGTCGGCAAAGGTGAAGGCCACCGGGACGCCATCGCCCAGTGCCAGATAGCTGGCGGTGACGTCCAAAGCATCCGCCCCGCACCAGTTGGCGCGACCCAGCCGGACGGTCTGGCCCTGCCATTGGCCTTCCACACCATAGCCCGGCACCTCGCGCAGGTCGGTCACTGCGGCAGGGGCGATGCCGCGCGTGGCCTGCGCCAGCGCCATGGACAGCGGATGGCTGGACGCCCCCGCCAAAGCCGCTGCGATGGACAGCGTCTCAGGGGTGTGACTGTCCAGATTGGTCGGCTCTGGTGTGCCCATGGTCAGGGTGCCGGTCTTGTCGAAGACCACCGTGTCCACATCCGCCAACCGCTCCAACGCGGTGCCGTGCTTGATCAGCAAGCCCTTGCGAAACAGCTTGCCGCTGGCCGCCGTCACCACCGCTGGCACCGCAAGGCCCAAGGCGCAAGGGCAGGTGATGATCAGCACCGCCGCCGAAATGTTGATCGCAAAACGCAGATCGCCGCCGGTTTGCCACATCCAGAAGCCAAAGGCGCTGAACGACAGGATATGCACCAAGGGCGAGTACCAGCTGGCCGCGCGTTCGGCTAGGGTGGTGTATTTGGTCTTGGCGCTTTCGGCCACGGCCACCAGATCGGCCATGCGGTGCAGGGAACTGTCGCGCCCCGCCGCCGTGACGCGCAACACCAGCGGCCCGGTCAGATTGACCTCACCCGCCGACACCACCGTGCCCGGCCCGGCAAACACCGGCAGGCTTTCGCCGGTCAAAAGGCTGCGGTCCACCTCTGACGTGCCCTCCGTCACGATGCCATCGACCGGCATCCGCCCGCCCGGACGCACCCGCACCAGATCACCCGCCACCACCTCGGAAATCGCGCGCATGACCTCTTCGCCCTCCACCAGCACATTGGCGCGCGGAACCTCCAGCGCGGCCAACTCCTCCGCCGCCGACCGCGCCACGGCCCGCGTGCGATGGTCCAGATAGCGGCCCAGCAGCAGGAAAAAGCACAGCATCACGGCGGCGTCGAAATAGGCGTGGTGGCCGGAATAGATCGTCTCAAACAGCGATATCGACGTCGCCAGGATCAGCGCCAGCGAGATCGGCACATCCATGCCCAACCGCCCCACCCGCAGCGAGGCCCAGGCCGATCTGAAGAACGGCTGCCCGGCAAAGATCACGGTCGGAATGGCGATCAGTGCCGAAATCCAGTGGAACATGTCGCGGGTGGCCCCCTCGGCCCCCGACCACACCGCCACCGACAACAGCATCACGTTCATCATCGAAAAGAACGCAACGCCCAGCCGCATCAGAATGTCGCGGCCTTGCTTGTCGGTTTCTGTGGCCGACAGCAGGCCCGCATCCAGCTCATGTGCTTCATAGCCCACCGCCTTCAGCGCTTCGATCAACTGCGGGGCGGTCACGGCGGCGTCTGCATCCACCGACACCCGCCGCATGGTCAGGTTGACCCGCGCCGAATGCACGCCGTCAAGTCCGGCCAACCCGGTTTCCACCGTCGAAATGCAAGCCGCACAATGTGCGGTCGGCAGTGACAGCATCAGGCGCGCGTGTTTTGGCGCGGCCATTTGCGCCAGTTGCTGCGCCGAGGGCACCACCGCACAGGCCGGACAGGCCTGTGGCGAGACATGGCCCGTATCAAACACCTGATCCGCAGGGGCCGAAATCGTCATGGCCTAGCCTTTCACAAACAGATCAATGCGTTGGCGGAACTTGGTGCCATCCTGCGCCACTGCATCCACATGCATCATCCATTTGCCGGGGGCGAGGCTGGCGCGCGCCACATAAATTCCAGCCTCGCGGGCAAAGCTGGGGTGACTGTCATCTTCGGCCTCGGTTGTGCGACCCACTAGCACGTCGAGGCTTTGCAGCAAGACCGGCAGGCCCTGAACGTCAGTGAAGGCCAGTTGCAACTCACCTTTGGCCGGATCGTAATGGGGTGCCAGCACCCAGCCCAGCGCCTTTTGCGCGGCACGGTCAGCGTCAAAATCCTGACTGGCGACATAAGAGTTCGCCACTTCCAGCCCCGGAAAGGTAGAGATGGCCTTGTAAGCCATCACCAAGTTCACCCCGATGATGACTGCAAAGGCCGAAACCGTAATCGCCAGCACATGACGTCCCGTCAGTTCGCGCATCTCAATCATCCTCTTTTTCGTTGCCGTAAAACAGCGAGTCCTGATGGACCCGGTCGGTGCCCGGAAACGCTTCAGTGCCCAGATCTTCGACCCAGATCCGCAACTCGGTCCGCTCATGCGTTGCGGCATGCGAATCGGCGGGGGCGGTCACGTACAGCCGCTGGGTTTTGGTTTCATTGGCGGGGACCAGAACTTTCAGTCCCTCTGCACCCTCCAGCGCCAAGACAAAGGTTTCCTCTGACGTGACCGAGAAGGTGAAATAGCGATCCTCGCCGTGCTTGTTGCGCAAACGCAGGTCATAGGTGTTGCGGATCGAGCCATCTGACAAGGTCACGAACTGCGGATTGC
>JBIHZO010000463.1:0-3014 GCA_044231405.1 Cypionkella sp.
CAGTATTTTTCCGCAAGGTTCGGATAGGTGCTGGCCCCGATCAGCAGCGCGTAATTCTCGCGCGCCAAGGCAGGCACAGCCATCAGAACCAAGGCCGAGGTCAGCAGGATACCGCGCAGCATCATGGCCCCCCTAATTCGTCATCAGCGCGTATTTCGCGCCTTGGGGGCCTTGGTTTTCCACCTTCATGGTGAAATTGCCGGTATCAGCGGGCCGCCAGCCGCAATAGGCGATGTGGCTGACGTCGGTGTCGCTGCACACCAGACGGCCCTGCGCGTCGTAGATCGTCAGGTTGAGGTCGGTGGCACCTTTCGCCTCGACATAGACCTCGGCATATTCGCCGCCGACGAATTCCACCGCCGGATAGGCATCCTTGCCGCCGTTCTTCAGATTGCCGATGTTGTAGACCGGGCCAGAGGACACGCCCTTGGTGCTTTCGGCCTGCACGTCGTCAATCAGGCCCAGCAGGGTTTCGTCGTCTGCTGCCAGTTCGGTGGCAGAGGCCAGCATGTCCTGCCATGACAGCGGCTCTTCGGTGTCTGCCATGCCACCTTCGGGCAGGCGGGCAGAGGCGGTGAGGCCCAGCGATTTGCGCAGTTTGGCTGCCGACAGGAGCAACAGTGGGTCGCCCAGTTCCAGCCCCGTCGCGTAAAGCCGCGCCGACAGTTCGGCGGTTTTCACCGGGGACAGGGGGTCTGCGCTGGCGGGATAGGAAAGGGTGATCAACAGGGCGGCAAGGGGCAAGCGCATGGGTGAATCCTTTGGGTCTCAATTTCGTCAGACCAAGGATGAACCCGCCCCGCACGCCTGTAAACCAGTGTTTTTTGCATGACAGGCTTTGTCACGGGACCGTTTGCGCCGGCCAAGTTAGCCTGGTTTCCAGAAATCACATGAGGGTCACGATGTCTGTTCAACCTGTCCTTTTCACTCTGCGTCCCCGGCGCATTCTGGCCGAGGCAGCAGCGGCTTTGGTGGTGCTGGTCACGGTGGTGCTGGTTGGCCCGGTCCGGGCCGAGGTGCCGCTGGCAGAGACGATGAAAGCCGTTTTCACGGTGCATACGGCGGATGCAGAGGACCGCTTTCTGGGGTCGGCGTTTCTGTGGGGCGCAGACGGGTTGGCGGTGACGAACGCCCATGTGGTTGGAGATGCGGCCGAGGTCCGGTTGACGGATGCGGTGGGGCAGCAAGAGATTGCGCAAGTAATCGCGCGGGACCCTGTGCGCGATGTTGCGGTGATTTCGGTGAAGCCGGGGCGTGTCGGGTTGATCGCCTCGACCGATGCCCCGCAGCTTGGGGCAGAGGTCTGGGCATTGGGGGCCCCCTTGGGCATCGCGTTTTCGGTGACTGCAGGCAGAATCTCTGCCTGCGCACGGCAGGTGGAACCGGCGGTGCCGCTCCGCATGCTGCAGCATGACGCGGCGGTGAATCCCGGATCGTCTGGCGGGCCGTTGGTGGACAATGCAGGCGCTTTGGTGGGGATGAACAGCCAGATTGCCGACGGAAGCCGGATGTTCGTCGGCATCGCCTATGCCATTTCGGCGGCCGATCTGATGCGCATTGTACCGGGGTTGGTGGACGGGACGCTGCCGCCGCCACCCAAACTGGGGATGGTGGCGATGGCTGTGGATCGGCAGTTGGCGCAGGCCCTTGGCATATCGGTGGGCGGGCTGTTGGTGGACCGCGTCCGGGCGGGCGGTTTGGCGGATGTGGCCGGGCTGGTGGCGGGCGATGTGGTGCTGGCGGCGGATGGCGTGTCCTTGGGCGGTCCGGGCGATCTGGCCTTTGCCCTGGAGGCGGCGCAGGCCGCGGGTGCCACTGATCTGGCGATCTGGCGGGCAGGGGCGATGGTGATGATCTCGGTCGAACTGGCGGTGCCGGAGGTTGAGGTGCTGCGCGAGGTGTCGGGGGCGGCCTTGCGGGTGGCCAGTTATGGCATGCAGGATCTGGGGGTTGCGGTGCAGGGCGTGCATGTGGTCGCGGTCAGTGACAGTTCGCCCGCACGGGTGGCGGGGCTGGCGGCGGGCGACGTGATCTTGAAGGTGAACGGTTTGGCCCCTGACGATCTGGGCGGCTTGCAGATCACCGCACCGCTGCTGCTGTTGGTTCGGGGCGCGGATGGGGCGACGCGGCATGTGATGATCGACCCATGGGCCACGGGGAAAACGCTGCGCCCGGTGGGGGGCGCGAATGTGCTTGACCCGGACGTAGAGGTGTTCTGACATTGGCAAAAAAGGGGATTTGAATATGGACCGCATCCTGATTGTTGAGGATGACAGCGAAACCGCCGCCGCTGTGGCTGCCGAAGTGCGGGGGCTGGCATGTGAACCCGTGGTCGTGGGCACGTTGGATGAGGGGATTGCGGCGTCTGGCGGCGATTTCAAGGTGATCGTGCTGGACCGCATGTTGCCCGGTGGTGACGGGGTCGATGCGATGGCCAAGATGCGGGCCGGGGGGGCGCGCGGGATGATATTGGTGCTGTCAGCCTTGGGCCGGGCGGCAAATCGGGTGGAAGGGTTGGATAAGGGCGCGGATGATTATCTGCCCAAGCCCTTTGAACCCGAAGAATTGCGTGCCCGGTTGCGTGCGCTGTTGCGGCGCGGCACGGTGCAGGTGACGGACAATGACCTGCTGGCCTTTGGCGCACTGGAAATCCGCATGAAGGCGCGGACGGTGCATGTCAGCCGGACACATGTGGCCGTCAGTCCCAAGGAATTTGAACTGATCACCTATTTCGCCCAGAATGCCGGGCAGGTCGTGACGCGGATGCAGTTGCTGGAAAACGTCTGGAACCTGCATTTCGACCCCGGCACCAATGTGGTCGATGTGCATGTGGGCCGTCTGCGCCGCAAGCTGGAGGATGCCGGGTCCACGGCCATTCAGACTGCGCGGGGTGAAGGCTACGTCTTTGCACCCTTGGGCGGCGCATGAGGGCTGGATTGCCCTTCTCCTTGAACCTGCCTTTTGCGACGCTGCGGCTGGCAGCTGTGATGGCGGTGGCGATTGCGGCTTTGTCA
>JBIHZO010000464.1:0-3008 GCA_044231405.1 Cypionkella sp.
TACGAGATCAAAAAAGAGGAACTCGTCACCCTGATCGACAACCCTGATGTGGTGATCATCGACACCCGCGAGCCACGCGAATATGCGGGCGAGACGCCTTATGGCGAAAGCCGCGGAGGCCATATCCCAGGTGCACGTCACGTGTTTTTCAAGGAGCTGGTCGGAGCCGACGGCAAGATCGTCGCGGGCGCAGCACTGCAGGCGCGCCTCGCAGAGCTTGGTGTCGGTGAAAACACCGAAGTTGTTTCCTATTGCAGCGCGGGCATCCGCTCCGGCTTTGTGACGGCCGTCCTGAGCAGTGCTGGCATCAAGGCGCGGAACTATGCCGGATCGATGTGGGAATGGTCGGCGCAAGACAACGCCTCCTATCCGCTGGTCAGCAACTGATCCCATGCTGCGGCCGGTCCATCCGGCCGCAGTTCCCTTTGACGGTCGGATCTTGTCCTTCAAAGAGCCCCTCAATGACATTCCGATCTTCCCGCGCAGCCGTTCCTGCGAAGTTTCTGGCGCTTGCACAGTCGCTTGCCGCTTACGCCTTGGTTCCCCGCCCCAAGGTCAGGCTGCTGGCAAGCATCCTGACCCTCTTTGCTTTGGCCTTGGTCGCCGATCTGCGCCACATGCCACAGCGCCAGTCGGCCCTTGTCCTTCATGGCGTTGCGCTGGCCCTGATCGCAGGTCTTCTGGCTGTGGCCGTATCGGTGCCAAGATCCCAGCAAAGCGGGATCATCAGCTCCCGACCCAGTGGCTCCTACGGCATTGTTTGTAGAGACTTTTTTCTTTAACAACCTGTTGCAGCGCATGGTCGGTTGCGATGCCGTTCGCGCTTGGGCGACCGGCAGGGATATGGGTGCTATTGATGGTTTCAAAGCAGACCGCCTGCTCTGCAGCAAGCGCCTGAACGCCACTCGCGACGGATTCAGGGCTTTGAAACAGCCAGCGCATCCTATGTCAGGGCGGCCAGCAACGGTATCCCAACCGGCGGAACCGGGCAGAACGGCAGCAGATACAGCCGGGACGCCAGCCCGTCATGCAGGCGGGCAAGTTGGCGGAGTTCCGAGGCGATCCGCTGTTGCAGCAGCGGGTCTGTCGTGCCGGTCCGCGCCATGGCCCGGTTGACCACCCAGGCCCAAGGCTCGATCTGGGCGCGGCGCAGGTCGTCTTGCAGGCTGGCCGCCTCGGAGACCGGGGTTGTTTCGGGCAGGGCCACCAGAATCACGCGGGTGTAATCGGGGTCTTGCAGGCGCATCAGCGGGGTTATCATGCGGCCCTGCGCGGCCTCGCCCATGTCCTGCACCATCTGCCGGTGATAGGCGCCCGTGGCATCCAGCAGCAGCAGCGTGTGGCCGGTCGGCGCGGTGTCCATCACCACAAAGGCACTGCGCGCCTCGGCAACCGTGCGGGAAAAGGCGTGGAACACCGCCACTTCCTCGGTGCAGGGCGAGGCAAGGTCTTCGCGCATCAGGGCGCGGTCGGCCTCGTCCAGATCGCGGCCCTTGGTAGACATGATCTTTTCCACATAGCGGGCGGTCTCGGCCTCGGGGTCGATCCTGTCAACGGTCAGGCCAGGCAAGGTTCCGTCCACCACCAAGGACACATGCGCCGCCGGATCAGTGGTGGTCAGGTGCACGGCGTGGCCGCGCTTGACCAGACCCACGGCGATTGCGGCGGCAACCGTGGTCTTGCCGACCCCGCCCTTGCCCATCACCATGATAAGTCCCCGCCCCGCCCGGGCAAGGTCATCCACCATTGCGGCAAGCCCGGCCTCATCCGAACCGGCCACAACGGCAGAAACGGGTGCCATGGCCGCCTCTGGCTGCAGCAGCGCGCGCAGGGAGGGCAGGCCCACCATGTCGAAAGACCGCAAGGGAACCTCGGCCATGGGCAGGGCGGCCAAGGCTTCTGGCAGATTGGCCAGCACCGCCGCGTGATCGCGCGCCAGACCGTCGGCGACAGCATCGCCCGGAACATTGGCGTGAAACACGCCGTTGACCAACAGCCGCTGATTGCCAAGGCCCAGGTCCAGCAACTCGGCCGATGTCCGGGCGGCTTCGCGCACCGCACCGCGATCCGCGCGGGTCACCAGAACAATCGACGTCAGGGCCGGGTCAGCCAGCGTTTGCAGCGCGGTGCGAAACCGGTCTTCCTGCATCTTCAGGCCGGAATGTGGGCCAAGGCAGGACGCCCCCCGGTCATTGGCCTGCAAGAACCCGCTCCAGGCGCGGGGCAGGCTCAGGAGGCGCAGGGTGTGGCCTGTGGGGGCCGTGTCGAAGATCACATGGTCATAAGCAGCGGCATCCCCGGCCAACAGGCCGACAAATTCGTCAAACGCCGCGATTTCAATGGTGCAGGCGCCGGACAGTTGTTCGCGGACAGTGACTTTCTCATCCGTGGTTGCGTCAGGGCCCAACTGGTCAAGCACCCTTCCCCGGTAATCCTCGGCGGCCTTATCGGGGTCGATGTTCAGGGCGAACAGCGATGATGCGCCGGGAATGGCGGTTGCCCGGTCGCTGAGTGTGACGCCCAACATCTCGTCAAGGTTCGAGGCCGGGTCTGTGCTGACCAGCAGAACGCTCTTGCCCTGATCTGCAAGAAACAGCGCAACCGCACAACTGAGCGACGTCTTTCCCACGCCGCCCTTGCCGGTGAAAAACAGATAGCGCGTCGGCTCTTGCAGCAGGGACAGGCTGTTCATGGTGAAACCTCTTGGGACAGGCTTCACCATCCCAGTTTGCAGGCCTGACCGCGATGACGTGCATCAAGTGGGCAGCCCCCACCAGACAAGCTTGAGGCCCGAAATCACCAACGACAGCGCAAGCATTCCGCGCAGCCAGAGATCCGAAAGGACTGGCTGCCAACACAGGCTCCGATTATACCGCCAACAGTCACTTTCCCCAGCCAAACTGGCAATGCATTGGGGATCTGGTCCCATCCTGCATGGGCCCCAATCAACGCCGCGGCCGAATTCATCAGGGCGTAAGACCGCCGTGGTTGCAACCGTTTGACGTGGC
>JBIHZO010000465.1:0-3007 GCA_044231405.1 Cypionkella sp.
ACCATGGCAAAGAGGCAGGTCCGTGCTGGCGTTCGGGTCCAGTGCTATGCCTTGGCCAAGACCGCAAGGCGTGCGGTGATTTCGGGGCGCAGCGGGCCCTCGCGCGGCGCATCGGCGAGAGTGGTCAGCAAAGCGGCATCCGGGGCCGCGCGGCCGCCACCGCCCCAGTGCAGATCGCGCAAAACGGCTTGGGCGGTCTCGGGCAGCAGATCAGGCACCGCGTAACCCGCCAGATCCGCCCACAAGACCGTCCAGCATCGCCCCACCGACCAGGGATTGTAGCCGCCGCCGCCCAGCATCAGCACACGCGGGGCCAGTGGACGCAGGCCCGCCAACACCGCGCGATAGGCGTTGTTGGACAGGCACAGCCGCGACAGCGGGTCTTCGGTCAAACTGTCCGCCCCCGCCTGCAACACCACAACATCGGCGCGGTGGGCGGCCACGCGCGGCAGGATCAGCCCGTGCAGAACCGCCCGCGCCTCGGTGTCGTTGTAGCCGCGCGGCACCGGCAGGTTGATGCAATTGCCCACAACGCCCAAAGCCCCGGTCAAGGGCCAGCGCCCCTCCTCATGCACCGAGATCAGCAGCACTTCGGGATCGCCGGCAAAGGCATGTTCGACCCCGTCGGCGTGATGAGCGTCAATGTCGACATAGGCCACCCGCAGCCCGGCGCGACGCAGGGCCAGAATGCCCAAGACAGGATCATTCAAATAACAAAAGCCGTTCGCCCGGTCCGGCAAGCCATGATGCGTGCCACCTCCGGGCACATGCATGGCGCCCGAACTGGCCGAGGCCAGCAACTCGGCAGCCAGCAGCACCCCTCCGGCCCCAGTGGCAGGGCGACGGAACATGTCGGGAAAGACCGGGTTTGACAGCGTGCCCAGATGGTGGCGCGCCCGCACAGCGTCGCTGACCGCGCCCTGCGCCTCGGCGGCCTGCAACGCCGCGATGTAACCGGGTGTGTGCCAGGCGGTCAGCGCAAGCGTTTTGGCGCGCGGGCTGATGCGGTACTGCGCTTGCGGCAACCAGCCCATGGCGCGGCACAGGTCCAGCACTGTCGACACGCGCGGCACCCGCAGCGGATGCTGTCCGCCGTAACTGGAGCCGCGATAAACCTCTGATCCGATCAGAAGCGGGCCGATTTGTGTCATATTTGTCCTCTTATCCGCAAACAGACATTAGCGCGCCGCTTTGTTCGGGCAACACCCGCAACCGGGATCTTGCGGCCGCTCTGCAAATCCCTATCTTTGTACAATACACGAAAGACCGACTGCTTGGACCCAGCGTAGCCAAGCCAAAAAAACCCAGTGAAAAAACGTCCCAACAGGCATATCCATGAAACACAGCCTTCCCTTGGCCCCGGCCAAAGCCAGCCCCGCCGACTGCTCCGTTCAATACGGTGCGATTTGCTGGCGCATGCACCGCGGCAAAGTCGAGGTGTTGCTGATCACCTCACGCGACACCGGGCGCTGGGTGATCCCCAAGGGCTGGCCGATGGACGGGTTGACCCCGGCGCAGTCTGCGGCGCGTGAGGCGTGGGAAGAGGCCGGGGTTGAAGGCGCAGTGACCGAGACTGGAATCGGTCTTTTCCGCTATGACAAGGTTATGGCTCCGAAGCCGTCCCTGCCCTGCCGGGTCGAGGTGTTTGCGCTGCGCGTGGCCAAGCTGAAAGACAAGTTTCCCGAACGCGGCCAACGCCGCCGCAAGTGGTTTGCTGCCGAAAAAGCCGCGCGCAGGGTCGATGAACCAGAACTGCGCCAGCTGCTGGCAGGCCTGTCCGAAGCTGTGGGGCCTGTGACCGCGCTTGTCAGCGCTTGATTTTGGGCGCAGCGTGATTAGGTCTGAAACTTCCAGAACAAGTGCCCGCAAATGATACGCTATTCCCTGCGCTGCCCCATATCCCATGATTTCGACAGCTGGTTTCAATCAGCCGAGGCTTTTGCCAGCTTGCAGCTTGCGGGTCATCTGGCTTGCCCGATTTGCGGTGACAGCGACATCAGCAAAACTCTGATGTCCCCCGCCGTCCGTCCAGCTTCCACCGCCGGCGAGGGTGCGAAAAAGCCCGCACTGACAGAACCCGCCAACGACATCGAAGCCGCCTTTGCCGAAATGCGCCGTCAGGTCGAGGCAAATTCTGAATATGTCGGCCTGAACTTTGTCACCGAGGCCCGGCGCATGCATGAAGGCAGCATTGATGAGCGGTCGATATATGGCGAGGCAAAGCCCGAAGAGGCACGCGCCCTGCTGGACGACGGCGTGCCTGTGGCCCCGCTGCCGTTCATGCCCACCCGAAAGGCCAACTGAATGACCATGCTGATCACGGGCGCAAACCGGGGCATTGGCCGGGCATTGTTTGATCTTTACACCGCCAAAGGCGACGCGGTTCTGGGGACCGCCCGCAACGGCACGGCTGGCATGTTGGCCTTGGACGTGGCCGACCCGCAGTCTGTTGCGGCGTTGGCGCGTGCCGTCGCCGGGCCTTTGCACCTGCTGATCTGCAACGCAGGGATTTTTCCGGCACCGCACGATGGGCTGGACACAGGATATGCTCCCGAAGACTGGGCCGCAGGCTTTGCCACCAATGTGACCGGCGTGTTCCTGTGCATTCAGGCCCTGCTGCCACAGCTGCGCGCCGCGCGTGGCAAGATTGCCATTGTTTCATCCAGCATGGGTTCGGACGCCCGCGCGCCGGGGGGCAGCTATATCTACCGCGCCTCCAAGGCCGCCGTGTTGAACCTTGGGCGCAATCTGGCGGTCGATTTGCGCGGTGATGGGGTGGCGGTGGGCATCTATCATCCCGGCTGGGTGCAAACCGATATGGGCGGAGCGGCGGCTGACATCACCGTCGCGCAATCGGCCAGCGGCTTGGCCGCGCGGTTTGCGGCGTTGTCGCTGACGACCACGGGATGCTTTGAAGACCACGACGGCAAAGCCGTGCCGTTCTGATCACGCAGCCAAGGGCTAAAGTTTCAGCAGCTTCACAATGGCAGCTTTTTCATCATCCGCC
>JBIHZO010000092.1:0-10017 GCA_044231405.1 Cypionkella sp.
TGACGATAACCCTTTTGCCCGCCTCGCCCAGTCGGTACGCGATGGCCGACCCCGCCGACCCCGACCCGATGATCACATAATCCGCCGTCATATGCCCCACAGCCCGCACAGGCAGGCCCTTTTGTTGAAGAAAATCCACTGCAACGCCGCAATCACGCGTCAAAGCCCTGCAACTGCGAATTCAGATAGTCCAGCGCTGTCGCCACTGCGGCACGTCCATCCGGCGGCCCTGATTTCAGCACCTCACGCAGGTACAGCCCGTCGATCAGCGCGCCCAGACCATTCGCCACCGTCTCTGCCCGCGCCCCCGCCAAGGGCCGCAAGCCCGCCAACAGGTTGGACCGCAACCGCCGCTGATAGACCGCCAGCAGCCGTTTCGCCTCGGGCACGGTTTGCGCCAGCACCCAAAAGTTCAGCCAAGCCCCGATCGCCTCACGCCGGAAGTTGGCCGCGCTGAAACTGGCGGCCAAGACGGCGTTCAGACGTTGCTCCGGCCCCTGTGCCAGCGCCAGCGCCCCGCGCACCTCTGCCCCGTACAGCGTCAGAATGTGGCGCATTGCGGCCAGAAACATCTCTTCCTTGGACCCAAAGTAATGATGGGCCAAGGCGCTGGACATGCCCGCACGTTTGGCGATCTGACTGACCGTCACATCCAGCGATCCGGCCCTGCCAATTTCCACAATCGTGGCTTTGACGAGCGCCGCCTTTCGGATAGGCTCCATTCCAAGCTTTGGCATGTTGTCCGCCTGCGATAAAAATGCTTGCAATGGGCAGCTAGCTTGAAGTTTATTGACTCGTCAATCAACAAAAAACGGAAGCATCCAATGGTCACGAAATCAACCCTGCTCGCCACCGTTGTGGCCTTCGCTTTTGTGGGCAGCGCCCATGCCGAAGGCTGCGACAAGATCATCTTCTCGGATGTTGGCTGGACCGACATCACCGCCACCACCGCCGCCACCTCGCTTCTGGTCGAGGCGCTGGGCTATGAAACCGAAACCAAACTGCTGGCGGTTCCGGTGACATACACCGGCCTTGCCGAAGGGGACATCGACGTCTTCCTTGGCAACTGGATGCCGACGATGGAGGCCGATCTTGCCCCCTACCGCGATGCCAAAACCGTCGACACCGTGCGCACCAACCTCGAAGGCGCCAAATACACGCTGGCCACGAATGAGGCGGGCGCTGCCCTTGGCATCAAGGATTTCAAGGACATCGCCACCCACAAAGACGCGCTTGAGGGTCAGATTTACGGGATCGAACCGGGCAATGACGGCAACCGCCTGATCATGGACATGATCGCGACCGGCCCCTTCGGTCTGGACGGGTTCGAAATTGTCGAGTCCTCGGAACAGGGCATGCTGGCCGAAGTCGCCAACAAATCGGGCGAGCAAAAGCCGATCATCTTCCTCGGCTGGGAACCCCACCCGATGAACGCCAATTTCAAGATGACCTACCTGACCGGTGGCGATGACTATTTCGGCCCCAACCTTGGCGGTGCCGTTGTCGACACCAACACCCGCGCGGGCTATGTCGCCGAATGCCCGAACACCGGCAAACTGCTGCAGAACCTGTCCTTCACGCTGGCCATGGAAAACGAAATCATGGGCGCTATCCTGAACGACGGCGCTGATCCGAAAGAGGCTGCGAAAAAATGGCTCGCCGCCAATCCCACCGCTTGGGAAGCATGGCTGGACGGTGTCACCACCAAGGACGGCGGCGACGCCAAAGCGGCTGTAACGGCCGCGCTGCAGTAAGACATCAAGGCCCCGGAGCGTTTCCGGGGCCTTCCTTTAGAACGATGTGGGGGCCCATGGACTGGCTGATCGATGCAAAACTGCCCGTGGGCAAGGTGGCCAAGGCCATCTTTGACTGGATCAAGATCAACCTCGATGCCTTCTTTGACGGCATCAAGGATGTCATGGAATGGATCATCGAAACCACGCTGTTTCTGATCCAATACCCCCATCCCCTGATCGTCGTGGCGCTGTTTGTCGGTCTGACATGGGTGATTCAACGCAACTGGCGGCCCTGCGCGATTGTCGGTTTCGGGTTCCTTTACATCATCAACCAAGGCTACTGGGAGGCAACGACCGAAACGCTGATCCTGGTGCTTTATTCCTGCATGATCTGCATGGCGATTGGCGTGCCCATCGGGATCGCCGCCGCCCATCGCCCGAAACTTTATGGGGTGATGCAGCCGGTGCTGGACCTGATGCAAACCCTGCCGACGCCGGTTTACCTGATCCCCTTCGTGGTGCTGTTCGGCCTTGGCATGGTGCCGGGCCTGCTGGCCACCATCATTTTCGTCGTCCCCGCCTCCATCCGCATGACGCAACTCGGCGTGGCCTCGACCCCCACCGCGCTGCTCGAGGCTGCGACCGCCTTTGGCGCAAAGCCGCATCAGGTGCTGTTCAAGGTGGAGCTGCCCTATGCCTTTCCGCAGATCATGGCGGGACTGAACCAGACCATCATGCTGTCGCTGTCGATGGTGGTGATTGCGGCTTGGGTCGGGGCCAACGGCCTTGGCATCCCGGTGGTGCGCGCGCTCAACACCGTGCGCGCCGATCTGGGATTTGAGGCCGGCTCGGTGATTGTAGTGCTGGCCATCCTGTTGGACCGTATGTTGAGGGTGACGCGCAAATGACCGCCGCTGTAGAATTTGACCGCGTCTCCATCGTCTTTGGCGACCGCCCTGACCGCGCCTTGCCCCTGATGGATCAGGGCCTGTCGCGCGGCGATATTCAAACCCAGACCGGCCAGATTTTGGGCGTGCACGATTGCAGCCTTTCGGTGGCCGAGGGCGAGATTCTGGTGCTGATGGGCCTGTCCGGGTCGGGCAAATCCACCCTGCTGCGCGGTGTCAACGCGCTGAACCCCGTGGTGCGCGGCGAGGTGCGGGTGGCCGATGGCGGCAAAATGGTCTCGGTGACGAAGGCCAGCCCCGAGGTGCTGCGCAAACTGCGCCTGTCCAAGATTGCCATGGTTTTTCAGCAGTTTGGACTGTTGCCTTGGCGCACGGTGCGCGAGAATGTCGGGCTGGGGTTGGAACTCGCGGGCCAGACGCCCGAGCAACGCCGCGCCAAAGTCGATCAACAGCTGGCGCTGGTGAACCTCAGCCAATGGGCCGAGCGCCGGGTGGGCGAACTTTCGGGCGGCATGCAGCAACGCGTCGGCCTCGCCCGCGCCTTTGTCACCGATGCGCCGATCCTGCTGATGGACGAACCTTTTTCCGCGCTTGATCCGCTGATCCGCGCGCGACTGCAAGACGAGTTGCTGGACCTGCAGGCCAAGCTGAAACGCACGATCATCTTCGTCAGCCACGATCTGGACGAGGCGTTCAAACTGGGCAACCGCATCGCCCTGATGGAGGGCGGGCGCATCGTGCAGATCGGCACCGCGCGTGAGATCATCGCCAACCCGGTCAGTGACTATGTGGCCGATTTCGTGGCCCATATGAACCCGCTTGGTGTGTTGACCGCGCGCGACGTGATGCAACCCGGAACTTGCGCAGGCGCATCGGTCGATTGCAACCTGCCGGTCAAATCGGTGATGGAACGGCTGACAGGCAGCGAAACCGAGTTGAACGTCATCGAAAACGGCCAGGCCATTGGGGTGATCCGCGCAGCGGGACTGATGGCCAAACTGATCAACCCGCGCAGCTGAGTCGATAAAGTTGATCTAGGATTTGCTTTCATCTTGGCAAAAATATCCCACTTGGGGCGCATTGGCCCTTCGCCAATGCGGTTGGGGGGCGTGAAGCCCCCCTCTTCAGTCCCGCAGATAGACCAACGTGTTGCCGCGCCCGACATAAGCCAGTTCCATCCGCTCTTGCGTGATGTCCAGCACCGCAAAACAGGGCAAATCCGTCGGATCGCCGCCCATTTCCTGCTTGAAAATCACCGTACCCATCGGCTCGCCACCCGGGCAGGTATCGGCAAAAGTCACCACCGAAACCGTCAGCGATTCCCCGTCATGGATTGCAGTTTCTTCCGATCCGACCACCGACAGCTTTGCCAGCGGATCATCCGCCGACACCCAATCGCCCTGCATCGCTTCGCGCTGCACCGCATAGGCGTCGGGCGGCCCGGGTTCCAGTTTGGAAATCAGCGCATCCACGGTGATATCCCCCATGCTGATCATATCGCCGATCACAAAGACCGGTGCGTTCACCGGCAAGGCCGCCATCGCGTCAATCGCCGCATCATTGCCGCCCGCCCCACGCGTCACCGCCCAGCGCACACCCTCGGCATAGAACATGCAGCCGCTCATTTCAGCCTCGGCACAGCCCTGCATCAGCCCTTGCACGGCAAAGGCCTCGCCATGACTGCCGGGCTCAAAGCTGGCCACAGCGGCCTCTTGCGCTGCCGCTGCCCCAGTCCAGGGCAGGCACAGGGCCAAGAAAAAACCGCGTAGCATCACATCTCCGCTTTGGTTTGCCAAAGTGCTGCCTGACGGGGCTATTCTGCAGCCTTTTTCTTAACAACAGCTTTCTTCGCCACAGGCTTCTTCGCCACAGGCTTCTTCGCCACTTTGGATGTCGCCGCTTCGCCTTCGGCCTTGGCCGCAGGCTTTTTGGCGGGGGCTTTGCGGGCCGGGGCTTTCTTGCCCGACTTTCCAGCCTTTTCCGCAATCAAAGCAAGGGCTTCCTCCAAAGTTACTGCCTCTGGCGTGATCTCTTTCGGCAAGGTCGCGTTGACCTTGGCCCATTTGATATAGGGGCCGTATTTGCCCGGCATCACCTGAATTGGCCCGCCCGAAGGATGCTCTCCCAAGTCGCGCAGCGGTTCGGCCACCGGCCCACCCCGCCGACCGGCCGCCTTTTGTGCCAGCACTTCGACGGCGCGGTTCATACCGATGGTGAAGACCTCTTCAACATCGGGAATGTTTGCGTAAACCGCCCCATGTTTGACATAGGGCCCAAAGCGGCCAATCGCGGATTCGATCATCACCCCGTCTTCCGGATGCGGCCCGATCTGGCGCGGCAGGGACAGCAGTTCAATCGCGCGTTCCAGCGTCAAGCTGCTGGATTCCCAGCCCTTTGGTAAAGACCCACGCGGCGGCTTCGGGTTTTCGGTCGTCGCTTCGCCCTTTTGGACATAGGGGCCAAAACGCCCGGCGCGCAGACTGATTTCCACGCCCTCGGCATCAACACCCAGCACGCGACCATCGACCGAACCACCCTCTTCGCCCGAAATTGGCCGGGTGTAGCGGCACTCCGGATAGTTGCCGCAGCCAATGAAGGCGCCGCCAGAGCGCGAGGTTTTCAAATGCAGCCGCCCGGTGCCGCAAGACGTGCAAATACGCGGATCCGACCCGTCGGCGCGCAAGGGATACAGATGCGGCGACAGGAAATCGTCAATCTTGTCCAGCACTTCGCCAATACGCAGATCGGCGGTCTCCGCAATCGCCGCCGAGAAATCCCGCCAGAACCGCGCCAGCACTTCCTTGTAATCGCGCTTGCCGTCGGACACTTCATCCAACTGGGTTTCCAGATCGGCGGTGAAATCATATTCCACATAGCGGCGGAAAAAGTTGGTCAGAAACGCCGTGACCAGCCGACCCTTGTCTTCGGGGAACAACCGGTTCTTGTCCTTGCGCACATATTCGCGGTCCACAATCGTGGTCAACACGCTGGCATAGGTCGAAGGCCGCCCGATCCCCAACTCTTCCATCCGCTTGACCAAAGTCGCCTCGGTATAGCGCGGCGGGGCCTGGGTGAAATGCTGCTCGGGCGAGATCAGACGTTTGTCCACGGCCTCTTTCGCCATGATCTGCGGCAGACGGCCCTCGTCCTCGTCCTCATCATCGCGGCCTTCCTCGTAGACCTTGAGAAAGCCGTCAAACAGTACGACCTGCCCGGTCGCGCGCAGCCCCACCTGTCCGTCAGCCGAGCCGATCTCCACCGTCGTCCGCTCCATCCGCGCCGCCGCCATCTGGCTGGCGATGGTGCGTTTCCAGATCAATTCGTACAATTTGCGCTGGTCGCTTTCGGTCAGCCGCAAATCGTCCGGGGCCGCCGACATATCGGTTGGCCGGATGCATTCATGCGCTTCCTGCGCGTTTTTGGCCTTGTTTTTATAGATGCGCGGGGTGTCCGGCACATAGGCCGGGCCAAAGCGGCGGGCAATATCGGCCCGCGCCTCGGCCACCGCCTCGGGGGCCATGTCGATGCCATCGGTCCGCATATAGGTGATGTGCCCGGCCTCATACAGCCGCTGCGCCGCCGACATGCACACCTTCGCGCCCATGCCAAACTTGCGGCTGGCCTCTTGCTGCAGGGTCGAGGTCATGAAGGGCGCCGACGGGTTGCGCACCGCTGGCTTCGCCTCCACCGAACTCACCGCCAATGTCCGCGAAGTGACAGCTTGCACCGCAATTTCGGCCGCCGCTGCCGTCGGAATGTCGAATTTGTCCAGCTTCTTGCCGCCCAGCACCGTCAGCCGTGCGGCAAACTCCTGTCCGCGCGGGGTGGCCAAAGTGGCCTCCACCGACCAGAACTCCCGGGCGCGAAACGCCTCGACCTCCATCTCGCGTTCCACGATCAGCCGCAGACAGACCGACTGCACCCGCCCCGCCGATCGCGACCCCGGCAGTTTGCGCCACAGCACCGGCGACAGGTTGAAACCGACCAGATAATCCAAAGCACGACGCGCCAGATAGGCGTCCACCAAGGGCTGATCGACCTGACGCGGGTTCTTCATCGCCTCGGTCACCGCCGACTTGGTGATGGCGTTGAAGGTCACCCGGCTGACCTTCTTGCCCTTCTTGAGGCTGCTGGCCAAGGCCTGTTGCAGGTGCCAGGAAATCGCCTCGCCCTCACGGTCAGGGTCGGTCGCAAGAATCAGTTCATCATCGGTTTTCAACGCATCAACAATGGCACGGATGTGCTTTTTGCTGTCCGCCGCCACCTCCCACAACATGTCGAATCCGTTTTCGGTATCGACAGAGCCGTCCTTGGCCGGCAAGTCCCGAACGTGGCCATATGACGCCAGAACCACATAGTCCGGGCCCAGATATTTGTTGATTGTCTTGGCCTTGGCGGGAGATTCGACGACAACGACTGGCATGAATTTTCCCTGCAATACGGTCATTTTGGGCGGCTATGGATGGGGACGCACCATGGGGGGCAAGGCGGTGGAATGTCAACCGGGGCTTGGCGCGCTGACCGCAAAGCCCGTCCCTGCCGTCTGCCCTTCCTCCTGAACATCCCCTTCGAAACCTGCAACGCCCGCGTCTGACGGGACGCCAAAGCGCCTGCCGGAACTCCTTGCGCCGGAAATTTCCAAATCTTTTCTTCAAACAATCGCTTTCAATCCAGCCGCGACAACAGCCCCCCCGATTGCCGCATGATCCGCCCCTCCAGCTCCAGCGTCATCAAGGCGGGGGCAAGCATCGACGGCGGCAGCGCCAGATCGCGGATCAACTGATCCTCGGCCAAGGGGCTGGGGCCAAGCCGTGCCAAAATCTGGCTGTGCACGCTGGCCATATCCGACAGGCCACGCCGCAACGGCACTGGCCCGGGCAGCGGATCGGGCACAGCCACGGCCTCAAACACAGGTTCGGTTGCCGCAACCACCGGTGCCCCATGCACGCCCACCGCTTCCAGCACGTCCTGCGGACCGCGCACCAAAATCGCGCCATCACGGATCAGGATGTTGCAGCCCGCCGCCCGCGCGTCAAACGGGTGCCCCGGCACTGCCAGCACCTCGCGCCCCTGATCCAGCGCGTTCTTCGCGGTGATCAGGCTGCCCGACCGCGCCGCTGCCTCCACCACCACCACAGCCCGCGACAGCCCTGACACGATCCGGTTGCGCTGCGGGAAATGGCGCACTTGCGGTGCCATGCCCATCGGTTGTTCCGAGACCCGACAGCCTCTTGCTGCGATCTGCGCCGCAAGGTCGGCGTTTTCCTCGGGGTAGATCACATCCACCCCGCCCGCCTGCACCGCCACCGTGCCCGTCGCCAAAGCCGCCGCATGGCATTCCGCATCGATGCCGCGCGCCAAGCCAGAGACGACAACCTGCCCCGCCGCCCCAAGCCCCTCGGCCAGCCGCCGCGCCATGCGCAGGCCCAGACTGGAGGCATTGCGCGCGCCAACCATCGCCACCATCGGCCGCGCCAACAGGCCCACATCCCCCTGCGCCCACAGAAGCGGCGGCGCATCCGGCAGGTCCATCAGCGCCAAAGGATAGCCCGCCTGGCCCCACATCAACAACTGCGCCCCGGCAACCCGCCCCTGCGCCAGCTCATGCCGGGCCACCTCTGTCGGGCAACACCTGTACCGCTCCACCCCCGCCGCCTGCGCGATTCGAGGCAGCGCGCCCAGCGCCGCCTCCACCCCGCCATGATCGGCCACCAGCCGATGAAACGTCACGGGGCCCACCCGGCGTGACCGGATCAGGCACAGCCACAGCAGCGGGTCTTCCAACGCCTGAACCGAATCTCTCGCCAAAGCCATTCGCCTTGCCCCTTGTTCCCCGTCAGCTTGGCGCAGCGAAGTTAACAGGTGGTAAACGGCCATCTGGCACTATCAAGCCCCCATCTGGACTTATCGAAACCCACACTGGCCCAATTGATCGCGGGCCCAAACTTTGATCAGATGGCCCCAGACATCGCCCAGCGGGGCGCAGAGGAGACAGCCATGAAGAATGCCGAAATTGCGCGCCGCCGCGACGAAAACATCTCGCGCGGGATCGGGGTGCAGACCCAGATCTATGTCGATCGCGCCCTGAACTCCGAGGTCTGGGATATCGAGGGCAACCGCTACATCGATTTTGCCGCCGGCATCGCCGTGGTCAACACCGGCCATTGCCATCCCCGGGTGATGGAGGCGGTGACGCAGCAGTTGTCGAAGTTCACCCACACCTGCCATCAGGTGCTGCCCTATGAAAACTACGTCCGTCTGGCCGAGCGCCTGAATGCGTTGGTCCCGGGCGATTATCCAAAGAAAACCGTCTTCGTGACCACCGGTGCCGAAGCCGTTGAAAACGCCGTGAAGGTCGCGCGCATCGCCACGGGCCGCAACGCCATCATCGCCTTTGGCGGTGCCTTCCATGGCCGCACCCTGCTCGGCATGTCGCTGACCGGAAAGGTTGATCCGTACAAAAAAGGCTTCGGCGCCATGATGCCCGACGTCTACCACGTGCCCTTCCCGCAGGAAATCCACAACATCACCACCGATGACGCGATGGCGGGCATCACCAAGCTGTTCAAGGCCGATCTGGACCCGACCCGCGTCGCCGCGATCATCTTCGAACCGGTGCAGGGCGAGGGTGGCTTTTACCCCGCGCCCAAGGAGCTGGTTCGCGCCATCCGCAAGCTGTGCGATGACCATGGCATCGTGATGATCGCGGATGAGGTGCAAACCGGCTTTGCCCGCACCGGCCACATGTTCGCCATGGAAGGCTACGGCATCGCCGCCGACATCACCACCATGGCCAAGGGTCTGGCGGGCGGGTTGCCCTTGGCGGCGCTGACCGGCAAGGCCAGCTTGATGGACGCGGCCCATCCGGGCGGCCTGGGCGGCACCTATGGTGGCAACCCCCTGGGCATCGCCGCCGCCAACGCCGTGCTGGACGTGATCGAGGAAGAGGCGCTGTGCGCGCGTGCCAACGAACTCGGTGGCCGTCTGAAACAGCGGCTGGAGGCGATCCGCTCGGTGACGCCGGAAATCGCCGACATTCGCGGCCCGGGCTTCATGGTCGCGGTCGAATTCGCCAACCCGACCAACCATGAACCCGACGCAGGCTTCACCACCCGCGTCCGGCTGGAGGCGCAAAAGCGCGGTCTGATCCTGCTGACCTGTGGCGTCTACGGCAACGTCGTGCGCTTCCTCGCCCCGATCACCATCCCGGACGCCCATTTCGCCGAAGCGATGGAGATTCTGGATGCATCGGTGGCAGCGGCGCGTCAGGCCTGATCAGCCCTTTTGTACAAAGGCGCCCGGGTCTGGCCCGGGCGCCTTTCGCATGTCTGCGGGCTTTCATCCTGGTTCAAATATCCCCGCCGGAGGCTCTT
>JBIHZO010000093.1:0-9991 GCA_044231405.1 Cypionkella sp.
CCCGCGAAGGCGACGTAGTTTATCTTGGTCGGGTCAATGCCCGCCGCTTTGGCCAACAGACCCACGGTGATGTGGTCCACGCCGCCAGCCGAACCGCCAGCCCACGAAACCGAGCCCGGATCCGCCTTCATCATCTCGACCAGTTCGCCAATGTTCTGGATCGGCGAGGCTGCCGAAACTGCGATGCCAACGGCCTCACCGGTCAGACGCGCAATCGGGGTCACATCGGCCAAAGACACCGGGGATTCGTTGGTCAGGATCGCGCCAACCATCACATAACCGCCAATGATCAGCTGGCTGGGATCACCCGTGGCGGTCGAGGCGAATTGCGCCAGACCCACAGTGCCGCCCGCGCCCGGAACGTTCTGCACCTGAACCGAAGCGGAAATTCCTTCGGCCTGCATCACTTCCTGCATCGAACGTGCTGTGCTGTCCCAACCACCACCCGGCGCTGCCGGAGCCATGATCATGTAATCGCCAGCAAAGGCCGGAACCGCAAAAGCAGCCGCAAAGACCGCGCCCAAAAGCGTGTGTTTCATCGTGATTCTCCTCCCAAAGCACGGATTTACGTGCTGATTTTGCGGGATGGCACCTCCTCGTGCCACGCCCATGGCAAAGTTCACCACAACTACCTGTCAACAAGCTGACAGTGTCACGGCATCCCCAAAGCCGCCCGCCACAGCCGCACGAACCGCTTGCGCTTGGCCTGATCCAGATAGACCATCACCCCCGGACTGACCGCAACCGGGCGCAGCTGATCGCCCAAGGCCGCCTGCATCGCCTGCGCGCTGTTGGCCCCCGATACCTCCAGGCTGACGGCCGGCAGGCGCAGCTTTTCCGACAGCAGGGTCTGGCCCTGCCTGCTCATCAGAAACGACAGGAACCCGGCGCCCAGATCGGGGCTGGCCGCGGCGCGCGGCACAAGGCCCACGCGCGACACCACCACCGTGAAATCGCGCAACAACACCAGCCCGAGATCGGGCTTTGCCCGCGCCTGATCGGCGGCATAAGACCCCAGAATGTTGTAGCCCAGCGCCAGACGGCCGTCAGCAACCCGGTCGATGATGCCCTGACTGGTGGCAAAGGTCTGCACCCCCGCCGCCGCCATCACCCGCAACAGCGACCATATGTCAGGGAAATGTTCGGCGTCGCGGGCCAGAAACAGATAGCCCACTGCCGATTGTTCAATGTCATAAGTGCCCGTCACCGCCGGGGTCTGGCGTAGAAACTGCATCAACTCCAAACGCGACTGCGGCGGACCATCGGGAAAGCTGGGCTTGTGATAGACCAGAACGCCGGGTTCAAACGTCAACGCAAACGCGGTGTCCTGCCAATTCGCCCACACCGGCCAAGTCGCAGCCTCGGGCACCGCCACCGCCTGCGCATAACCGTCATTGGCCAGCTTTATCTGCGTGTCCATCGCCGAGGAAAACACGAAATCCGCGGTAGGCTGCCCCGCATTGGTTTCGGCCATCACCCGTGCGGCAATCTCGCCTGCCAGCAAATCCTCATACCGCACCGCCACGCCGGGCGCGTCCTGCTGAAACGCTGCGATCAAAGGGGCCGCCAGCCGGTTGTCCAGCGTCGAGTAGATCACCAATGTCGCGCGGGCATCGCCCGAAACCGGCGGATAGGTCACCACCTCGGCCCCCGCCGGGCCGACCACCAAGGCAAACAACAGGGCAAAGCATCGGATCATCGCGCCAGCTTGCCCGACGCAAGCCCGGTTCACAACAGCCGCCTTTCTGTCTACCCTGCCCCCAGGGGGGACCGCGATGCGCTTGCTGGTGGTTGAAGATGATCTGCAACTGGCCGAGGCGCTGACCACGCTTTTGACTTCGTCCGGCTATGCGGTCGACTGCGTGCATGATGGCGCCTCTGCCGAGGCGTTCGTGGCCGCCGAACAGTTTGATCTGGTGATCCTTGATCTGAACCTGCCGCAGATGGACGGGCTGGCCGTGCTGCACGCGATGCGCGCCCGCGCCAACCCCGCCGCCGTGATGATCCTGACCGCGCGCGGCGCCGCCGAAGACCGGGTGCGCGGGCTTGACCTTGGGGCCGATGACTACATGGCCAAACCCTTTGACGTGCGCGAGTTTGAGGCCCGGGTGCGGTCGCTTTTGCGCCGTCAGGCCGGGCTGCGGTCGGCGATTGTCACGCTGGGCGCGCTGACCCTGGATCTGACCACGCGGCAGTTTTCCGCCGCCGATCAACCGCTGGACATCCCGCCGCGCGAGCGGGCCCTGCTGGAACTGTTGACCACCCGTGCCGGCAAAGTCGTGACCAAAGAGGCGATTGTGCAGTCGCTGACCTCGCTGGACGACATGCTGTCCGACAACGCGATCGAACAATATGTCTCGCGGTTGCGGCGGCGGATTGCCCCCCTTGGCCTCAGCCTGCGCACCGTGCGCGGCATCGGTTATCTGCTGGAAAAGGCGGCCGAGCCCTGATGGCCGCCTATTCCCTGCGCCGCCGCCTGTTGCTTTGGCTGTTGCTGGCCACCGCCGTGATCGGGCTTGTGGCCCTTCTGGACACTTGGCGCGAGGCGTTGCGCACCGCGCAAAGCGTGTCCGACCGCGTGCTTTACGGCTCGGCCTTGGCGATTGCCGAACGGGTGACCGTGGACGAAACTGGCGCGCTGGAAGTGGATATCCCCTATTCGTCGCTGGAAATGCTGACCTCGACTGCGCAGGACAAGGTGTATTACCGCGTTGATGGCCCGGTCGGCAGCTTTTTGACCGGGTATCAAGACCTGTCCATGGTGCCAGTCGGCCCGGCGCAAGTGGCTTTTGCCGATGGCAGCTATGGCAGCGTGGGCATCCGCAGCGCAACCCTGCTGCGTGAGGTGTCCACGGGTGAAAGGTCGATCCCCTTCGCGGTGACGGTGGCGGAATCGACGCGGGCGCGGGCGGAATTGGCACGGGCAATCCTGCTGCGGTCTGCGTTGCGGTTGGCCCTGCTGATCGGGGCGGTGGCAATGATCGTCTGGGTGGCGGTGACGCTGGCTCTGCGCCCGCTGGACGTGTTGGGCGCCACCATCGCCGACCGCCGCCCCGATGACCTGCGCGCCCTGACTGCCGATGTGCCGCAAGAGGTGGCCACGCTGGTCGCCGCCGTCAACTCCTTCATGGCGCGGCTGGCCACGGCGCTGGATGCCCTGCGCCATTTCACCGGCAATGCCAGCCACCAGCTGCGCACGCCCTTGGCCGTTGTGCGCACCCAATTGGCCCTGATCGACCGCAGCGCCACGCCGCAGCAACAGGCCGCCGCCACCGCACAGGCCCAATCTGCGCTGGAACGGGCCGAGCGGGTGCTGGCGCAACTGCTGGTTCTGGCGCGGGTCGATGCCGCCACCGGGGCCGCTTTGCAGGCCATCAATATCGTCAGCCTCGCCAAAGAGGTGACCGCCGAAAAGGTGCCTCTGGCCCTGCTGCAACAGGTGGACCTGGGCTTTGAAGGCCCGGAAACGGCCTTTGCCGTCGCCGAACCCGTGCTGCTGGCCGAACTGCTGAACAACCTGCTGGCCAATGCCATCGCCTACGCTGGTCGCGGCGCGGTTGTCACCGTGCGGGTGCGGCCTGACCATGATGCGGTGGTGCTGGAGGTGGAAGACGACGGCCCCGGCCTGCCGCCGGCACAAATGGCTCAGGCCAGCCAACGCAAACGCGGCCTGCCGATGCCCGCCGCCAGGGATCAGGGCGCAGGCTATGGCCTTGGGCTGGCCATCACCGCCGAAATCGCCGCGCTGTTCGGTGCCGAGATGCAATTCGCGCCCGGCACAACCGGCAAAGGCCTGCTTGCCAGCGTCAGGCTGTCAGGCAAACCCTAACGCCCGCGCCACATTGCCAGAATATAGCTCGCCGTGATCAGATCCAGATGCGCCCCACCGCCGTTCTTGGCGATGGTGATCTCATCCTCAGACCGCCGCGCATAAGCGCCGCCTGCCATGTCGTAGAAATCGGCCTGCACATCCGATTCCACAATCGCGCCCGATTTCAACGGCTCGATCAACTCGCCAATATGGTGCAACGTCGTCGCCCGACTGTCCACAAACACCCGCGCCCGCGCCATCGCCGCATCATCCACCTCACGCATCGACGGATTGTACGCCCCGATCAGGTCCAGATGCTGACCCGGCTGCAACCACTCCCCCTTGATCAGCGGCTCTTTCGCCATGGTCGCGGTGCAAATCACATCCGCCACAGCCACCGCCGCCTGCAAATCCGTCACCACCGTCACCCGCGGATCAAACGCCACCACCGGACTGCGATTCCACAGCGAAAACCGCGCCTCCGGGAACAAGGTCGCATAGGCCTGCACCATCGACCGCGCCACCGTCCCGGCCCCCACCAGCAAGATATTCCGGCTGTCCCGCCGCGCCAGTTTGCTGGCCGCAAGCAGACTGTCTCCGGCGGTTTTCCATTTCGTCACCAGATGGAAGTCAACCATCGCATCCAAAACGCCGGTTTGGTCGTTGAACAGATTGACCACCCCGTTCACCGACGGCAGACCCCGCGCCGCATTGCCCGGACAAACCGTCGCCACCTTCACCAAAGACCCCAACCCGTCAATCCACGCCGCCCGGTTCAGCAGCACGTCGCGGCCCCGATACAGGAACAAATCGCTGATCTCTGCACGCGGCAACCGGTGCCCGGCCTCCAGCGCCTCGGTCAGCCCCGTCCATGTCAACAAAGCCTCGGCCTCGGGGCCCACCATCTCTACGCTCATAGCCCCGCCTCCATTTGGGTCAGCAACCCTTCTGCCACCAGCCGCCGCGCCCAGCCCTGCCAGCCCTCGAACTGATGCGTCCGCCAACCGCGATCCGCAGCCGCCGCGACGTTCTCGGCCTTGTCATCTGTGAACAACAGCCGCGCGGGCACAAGCCCGCAATCGTCCTCAACCATCTGAAATATCATCGGGTCAGGCTTGATCACCCCCATCCGACCCGAGACATAAAGCCGGTCAAAATCCCGCAGGAAATCCATCTTCGGCAGCGCCTCGTCAAAGGCATTGGCCCCGAAATTGGTCAGCGCAAACACCGGCACGCCCCGCGCCCGCAAGGCCCGCTGCAAGGCAATCGACCCCTCAATCCGGGGGCTGGCCAGTTCAATCCACCTATCATACCACAGCCGGATTTCCGTATGCCATTCCGGGTACTGGCCGGCCCAATCATAAATCGTCTCACGGAACAAAGCCCCCGCATCGACGAGATCATTCATCCCATGCAGATCCACGGCGGCAAACAAGGCCCGCCGCCGATCCTCGCCGATCACCCGGTCGTAAAACGCCTCGGGCTGCCACCGGGTCAGCACGTTGCCAATGTCGAACAAAACCGCCTCAACGCCCGCCATTTGCTTCCCTTCGCCGCACCGTTTCCCGCCACAGCGTATAAAGCCCCGCCCCGCAGATCAACGCAATCCCGGCCCAAGCCGTCGCATCCGGCCAGGTGCCAAACACCAGAACCCCCCAGAAGATCGCCATCGGCATGCCGATATATTCAAACGGCGCCACCAACGCCGCCTCGGTGGTCCGGTAGGCCTGCGACATCATCAACCCGCCAATGCCCACCGCCATTCCTGTCGCCAGATAAGCCCACCAGTCGGCAAGGGGCGGCCAGATCCAGGGCCGGAACAAAAACTCCCAGGTCCCCCCCGGCGCCTGCGCCAGATGCCCATCGCCCGCCACCAGCCCAAAGCCAAGGCTGACCAGAATGAACCCGACCTGCACATAGAAGTTCAGCGTCATCGCACTTTCGGTGTGCCGCATCCGCCGCGTCATCATATGGCTCGAGGCATAGCACAGCGCCGAGATCAGCACCAAAATCGCCGCCGGCTGGATCACGCCCGCGCCGGGCCGGGTCATGATCAACACGCCCACCAAGCCCACCAGAACCGCCGCCCAACGCCGGGGCCCGACCTGTTCGCGCAAGATCACCGCCGACATCAGCGTCACCAGCAGGGGCGACACAAAGGCTGTCGCCACCGCATCTGCCAAAGGCATCAGGGACAGCCCGACGAAGTAAGTGATGTTTGAAACCATCACGATGCAAACGCGGAACAAATGATCCAAGGGCCGCCGCGTCAACATCTGCCGCAGCCCGCCCGCCGTCATCGCCATCACGGCCAACACGATCACCAGACTGATGAACGCCCGCACCAGAATGACCTGATGCAAAGCATAGGTCCCAGACAATGCCTTGATTGCCAGATCATTGACCGACAGCACGACCCCACCGCCCAAAGCAAGGAAGATGCCCGCCAATGGGGCTTTGACTGGAGTCGCGCTGGTCATGATGGCACCAGACCCCAACAAATCCCGCAATTCTGTCCCGCTCCCGACATCCCATGTCGAAGCCAGCCCTCTCAGACGCTATTCGGATTTGCCTGAACTGCGCCGCTTCCGTGATCCTGCGCCCACCCCCCACGATGTGCAGTTCTGACCCTGCGACAAATCCCGATAATTCTCTTAAAATTTGCAGTCACATTGGCGCAAATATCCTCGGGGGTGATGTGCGGTCAAAAACCTTCCAGTGGACGGTTTTCGCGAAGAACGCCCGGCCCGTGGCCGGGCTGGGGGGGCAGACAGCCCCCGGTGGCCCGCCAAGCAACCCGGCCTCAGGTCTTCAAAGCCGCCCGCACCACCCGCTCCAGCACCTCCAGAAACCGAGATCGATCGGTTTTCGAAAACGGTCGCCCGCCGCCCTGCCGGAACGGATCGGCGCTGCGCAGATCCTGCATCAGATCCCGCGTTGCCAGCACATTGCCGATGTTGGCAGGGGTCAACTCCTCGCCATTGTGCTTGACCACTTTTGCCCCTGCCGCCACGCATTTCGCGGCCAGGGGAATATCCCCCGTCACCACCACATCACCCAGACCGACCCGGTCCGCGATCCACTTGTCGGCCTCATCCGCACCGCTGGCGACAAAGACGCTTTCCACCAAAGGGTTCGCGCTTGGCCTGATGCCACCGTTCGACACCAGCACCATCCGCATCCCATGCCGCGTGGCAACCCGCTCCGCCTCAATCTTCACCGGGCAGGCATCTGCATCAATGTAGATGCTGCGGATCTTATTGCTGTCCAAAATCCTGCACCCAATAATAGCGCGGTGCATAGCTCTTGCCCGGCAAGGGATCATCATCGGCCTGATAGACCAATGCAATCCCGGTGTCCTTGTAGGCGCAGTTCATGATGTTCCTGACATGGCCCTTGCTGCCCATCCACGCCGCGACCACTGCCGCTGCCGATTTCTGGCCATTGGCGATATTCTCGGCCAGCCGCCCGCCCGTGTACCCCGCCGCCCGCACCCGGCCTTTCAATTTCGAGCCGTTCTTGCCAGTGTGGCTGAAGAAATTCTGCACCGCCATCGCCCGCGCGTGGCCCTCGGCTGCCGCCTGCAACTGGCCGTTCAGCGCCAGAGCCTGACAGCCCGCCGCCGTGCGATGCACATTGATCATCGCCAACACCTGCGACTCCATCTCGGCAGTGGATGCCGAAACCGGCCCCGCCATCGCCGCCACACAAAGCCCGATCAAAGTCAAACGCCGCATGCATGCCCCCGTGATTGTGTTGTTTCAGGCCGACCCTCAGGCCAGCAAAGCCCCCGCATGAAAGCCGATATGCTCTTCCATGAAGGTGCTGACGAAAAAGTACGAATGGTCGTAGCCCTTTTGCAAGCGGATCGTGCCGCCTTGGCGACGCTCTGCCATCGCGGTGGCAAAAGCTTCGGGGCGCAAAAGATCAATGAACTGATCCGCCGTGCCCTGATCAATCAGCATCGGCCCGTCAAAGCCACGCTTCTTCATCAGCAGACTGGCGTCATGGGCGGCCCATGTCGACTCGTCCGGCCCCAGATAGGCGGTGAACTGCTTGCGGCCCCAATCGCTGGCCACAGGATTGCAGATCGGCGCAAAGGCGGAAACCGACCGGAACCGGCCGGGAAAGCTCATCGCGATGGTCAGTGCGCCGTGGCCCCCCATCGAATGCCCCGTGATGCCCTGCGACTCCTTGGCAATTGGGAAGGCGCCAAACAGCAGCTTCGGCAATTCATCCGTGACATAATCCCACATGCGGAAATGTTGGTTCCACGGCGCCTGGGTGGCGTTCACATAGAACCCCGCGCCCTGCCCCAGATCATAGGCGGGGTCATTCGGCACGCCGTCACCGCGCGGGCTGGTATCAGGGAACACCAGCGCAATCCCGGCTTCCGCTGCCCAACGCTGTGCGCCCGCCTTGACCATCGCATTCTCATGCGTGCAGCTCAGCCCGGACAGGTACCACAGCACCGGCACCGCGCCCAGTTCCGCCTCCGCCGGCAGGAACAGCCCGAAGGTCATCTCGCCGCCCGTGGCCTGCGACGGATGCGAATACACCCCCTGCACGCCGCCAAAAGCCCGGTTTTCCGAAATCGTCTTCATAGCCCCTCCACAAAGGCAATCACCGCCGTCACCGTCAGCACCGACACAGCGGTTGAGATCAGAATAGAGGCCGACACCCGCTGCGGTGCCACCCCGTAATGCTGCGCCAGAATAAAGACGTTGCCCGCCACCGGCAAAGCCGCCGCCGCGATCATCACCCCCGCCGCATAAGGATCGACGTCAAACAACCACAGCGCCGCCACCGCCACCGCCGCCGGATGCAGCACCAGCTTGGAGAACGACAGCCAGACCGCCACCTCCACCCGCTCCGCACGCCGCCCGGCAAGGCTGGCCCCAATCGCAAACAGCGCGCAAGGCGTCGCCGCAGCCCCCAGCATTGTCATGAATTCATTTACCGGCACCGGCAGCGCCCAGCCGGTGGCGCCCCATGCCAGCCCCAGAACCACCGACACGATCATCGGGTTTTTCAGCAGCCCGATCGCCACAACCCGGAAAATCCCCGCCGACATCCGCCCCTCGCGCAGCCCCACGATCAGGATGGTCAGCACCGACGAGAACACCACCAGATCCACCGCCAGCACCAGCAGAACCGGCCCCACCGCCGCCTTGCCCATCAGCAGCGACAGCATCGGAATGCCAAGGAAACCCACGTTGCCAATCACGCCGGTATGCGCCTCAAAGACCGCTTCCTGTGCTGGAATGCGCCGCAAGATGGCCACTCCGGCGACGATCAGCCAGACCAACAATGTCGCCAACAGATAGGCCCAGACGAAGGCCCAACTGAAGATCGCCGCCAGATCCAGATTCGCCGCAAAGCCGAACAGCATCGCCGACAGGGCGAAATAGAACACGAATTTTGTCAGATAGGCCGTCGCCTCGGCAGTGAAGAACCGCACCCGCCCGGCCGCAAAGCCAAGCCCGATCACCGCAAAGAACGGCAGAGTTTTCAGAAGGATTGCCAGCATCCCCCTTGGTCGCACGATGGACGGGTGGGGGCAACCCCGTAGGCTGGGTGATGCACCCGCCACCCGCTGCGCCTTGTGGCCAAGCCGCAGGACAGCTTTGAACCCGTGCCAAACCTTGCCAGACCCCCACCCGAGCGACCGCCGCGTAGGGACGCAAAAAGGACGCATGCGGGACGGAAAGCGGACGCATGCCAGACGCGGAATTTCAGCGGAAAACTGTCAAAACCTGCGCCAGCGTCTTCTTGCGTTTGGCGGCGGCTGGAACGGTGGCACCGTCCGCCGGATAGCCCACCGGCAGGATCATCACGGGTTTCTCATGCGCCGGGCGGCCACACGCTTCTGCCAGGAATTTCATCGGGTTGGGCGTATGCTCCAGACAGACCAGACCCGCCTGATGCAAGGCCGTGATCAGAATTCCCGCAGCGATTCCAACGCTTTCCGGGACGTAGTAGTTTTTGTATCGGGTTCCGTCATCGGTCACGCCGTATCTTTGCGCGAACACCACGATCAACCAGGGCGCATCCGTCAGATGCGGTTTGGAAACCCCGGTGCCGATCGGCTCCAGCGCCGCCAGCCATTCGTCGCCCGCGCCGCCCGAATAGAAGGCGCGTTCTTCCTCTTCCGCCTCGGCCCGGATGCGAGATTTCATT
>JBIHZO010000094.1:0-9923 GCA_044231405.1 Cypionkella sp.
TGGGCGCTGCTCGGCGGCAAGATGAACGCCCGCATCCGCAGCTATACCTACCTCTATCCGGAACCTGATCAGGACGCGGCCGAGTTCTGGGTCAATGCCGACATGACCGCTGAGGCGGCGGCGAAATGCGTCGCGCAAGGCTTTACGGCCGTGAAATTCGACCCCGCCGGCCCCTACACCATTCGCGGCGGCCATGAACCGGCAATGAGCGACATTTCCCGCTCTGTCGCTTTCTGCAAAGCCATTCGCGAAGCGGTGGGCGACAAGGCCGACCTTCTGTTCGGCACCCATGGCCAGTTCAACACCCCAGGCGCGATCCGTCTGGGGCGGGAGTTGGAGCCCTACAACCCGCTGTGGTATGAAGAGCCGATTCCGCCAGACAACATTCTGGAGTTTGCCGAGGTGGCCCGGCAGGTGCGCATCCCGCTGGCCACGGGCGAGAGGTTCACCACCAAAACCGAATTCGGCATGCTCTTGCGCGCTGGTGGCGTGAAAATCCTTCAGCCCGCCTTGGGCCGGGTGGGCGGCATCTGGGAGGCCAAGAAGATCGCGGCGATTGCCGAGATCTACAACGCCGAAGTGGCCCCGCATCTTTATGCAGGTCCGGTGGAATGGGCCGCCAACATCCATCTGGCGGCCTCGATCCCGAATATCCTGATGGCCGAAACGATCCAGACCGGCGGGGCGTTCCATCAGCTCCTGATCCGCAATTCGATCACATGGGAAGATGGCTACATCCTGCCGCCAGAGGCCCCAGGCCTTGGCATCGACTTCGACGAAGACGTTGCCCGCGCGCATCCCTACACCGGCAACGGCTTGCATCTTCAAATGCAGGAAGCCCCTTGCGATTATCGGCACGGCAACCGGTTTGAGGGCGGCGCGCCGGCTCCGGCCAAGACCTGATCTGCGCCGCAAAGGGCCGATGGGAATTTTCGCCCTGTTCTGCCAGCCCTCACGCGGGTAAAACCGGCGCAACTGCAGCCGAAACTGGCTGCGCCGGACGACCGGGCTCGATGCCCGGTTGGACGGCACTTGTTGGCAGCAGGGCTCCAGAACGCCCGGCGAACAACGCGCTGATGTCAGGCTTGCGGGGTTTCATGAGCGATGTGGTCGCGGGCCACTGACATGGCCTTCAGCACGATATGAACCTGATCGCCCGGAGCGAGGGCCATTTCCACTGCCGCACGGCGGGTGATTCGGGCGAGTATCTCAGCCTCGCCCACCGCCAGATGCACCATCACGGCGGGGCCGTCACGCTGCTGAAGTGCGGTCACGCGCGCGGGCAAGATGTTTTGCGCCGAAAGCCCGATGGGCCGCGCCCGCGACAGGATGACGTCATGCGCCATGATCCGCACGCGCAGCCGCGTTCCGGGCTTGCCCTGCACACCCGGAAGGAAGATTGGCCCCGTCGCGGTATCCAGCCGGGTCAAACCGTCCTCTTCGGGGCCCGCGATGACGGCGGGCAGCAGGGCGGCAACCTCGCGGATGCCCATGGCGCGCAAGGCAAACGCATCAGACATCACCTGCGCCGTGGTGCCTTCCCGCACGACGCGGCCCTTGTCGATCACCAGCATCCTGTCGGCCAACAACTGCGCCTCGTTCATGTCATGCGTCACCAGCACCACCGGCATCGCCAGATGCGCGCGCAGGGCGATGATCTCGGCATGCAGCTTTTCGCGGGTGGCACGGTCGACCGCTGAAAACGGCTCGTCCAGCAACAGGACCGCGGGCTTGCGGGCCAGCGCGCGGGCAAGGGCCACACGCTGCTGTTCGCCACCCGACATCTGCGTTGGTTTGCGGTCTGCAAGGCCTTGCAGCTTGACCAGATCAAGAATGCGTTCTGCCTCGGTGCGGTCTGGCGTAGCCATCGCGGCCAGCACGTTCTGCACCGCGGTCATGTGCGGAAACAGCGCATAGGTCTGAAACACAAAGCCCGCATGACGGCGATGCGGAGCAAGGTTGATCCCCGCCGCAGTGTCCAGCCAAACGGCCCCGCCCGCGCGGATGCAGGCTGTCGAAGGCGTCCACAACCCCGCGATGCTGCGCAGGATCGTGGTCTTGCCCGAACCGGAATGCCCGACAAGTGCCAACAGCTCGCCCGGTGCCACGTCAAAGGCCACGTCCAGCGGAATGGGCCCCTCAGCCCTGATCGACACCGACAGGGTCATGAAAGCCGCCGCCCAACCCGCGCCGACAGCCAGAAGGTCAGGGTGATGGTGCAGAGCGAAATCGCCAGCAAGACTGCTGACATCAGCGCCGCGCCCGCCATGTCAAACCCCTGCACCTTGTCGTAAATCGAAATCGCGATGGTTTTGGTCTCGCCCGGGATAGACCCGCCAACCATCAGCACGATGCCGAACTCTCCCAGCGTGTGCGCAAAAGTCAGCACCATCGCCGTCATCAACCCGGGCCAAGCCAGCGGCAACTCCACTTTCCACAGTGACCGCAGGGGCGACATGCCACAGCAGGCCGCCGCCTCACGCACCTGCACCGGGATCGACTCAAACCCGCGCTGCGTGGGCTGGATCGCAAAGGGCAGGTTGAAGATCACGGATGCGACCAACAACCCCTCAAAGGTGAAGACCAATTGATGCCCAAACAGCGACTGCCACGCCTGCCCGATCGGAGAACGCGCGCCAAAGCTGACCAGCAGGTAAAAGCCGAATACGGTGGGCGGCAACACAAGGGGCAGCATCACCAGCGCCTCGACGAACCCTTTCCCGGCAAAGCGGCGATAGGCCAGAAAGCGTCCGGAAAATATCGCGACCGGAAGCAGGATCACAACGGTCCAACCCGCCAACCGCAACGACAGAAAAAGCGATGTCCAGTCCAATGTTCACTCACCCGGCAAAGCGAAGCCGTATTTCTTCATGATCTCGCGCGCCGCCGGAGCGTTGATAAAGGCATAGAAGGCCTCTGCGACAGGCCCCGCGCCTTTCAACAGCACCATGCGCTGATTGAGCGGCTGGTGCCAGTCTGCCGGGATCAACTCAAAGCTCCCCAGTTTCGAGACTTCTGCCGAGAGGGCCAGAGAATAGGCGATGATGCCGCCCTGCGCATCTCCCGAGGTGGCGAACTGCGCGGCTTGGGCGACATTCTCGCCCAGCACCAGCTTGGGCTGCACCGCCTCCCACAGCCCGGCGTGCTGCAACGCCTCTTGCGCACGCACGCCATAGGGGGCGTGGTCGGGGTTTGCGATGGCAAAGTGACGGATCGTGCCCGCCGCAAGCGCAGCCCCAAGGCTTTCCAGGCTGCCATCCGCCGCAAGAGCGGAGCCATTTGGCACCATCAGCACGATGCGGCCTTGCGCATAAGGGGTGCCAGCGTCGCGGGTAAAGCCCTCTGTCGCCAACTTGGCCACATAGCTTTCATCCGCCGCCATATACATCTGGAACGGCGCACCTTCCCGGATCTGCGTGGCAAAGTTCCCCGTCGATCCAAAGGTCACCTTGACGCTTTTGCCTGTTTCAGTCTCGAACGCCGCCGCAATCTCGGTGAGGGCAAATTTCAGATCCGCCGCGGCGGCAATCACCGGCGCGTCTGTCTGCGCCTGCACGGACTGTCCCTGCATCAAGCCAAACGTGGCGACGGCCAAGGCCAAACTGCGGATCGTGATGACCATGGCGCGCCTCGGACTGCTCTGTGCGAAGGAAAATATCGCTGCGCACGGGGGGCAGAGTCAAGCGTTATGTTCCGCCGGGAATATCGCGCAGCAACGCCTGCATCTCGGTCAAGGCACCCGCCCCCTCGCCTATAGCCTGCGCCTCGACGGCCCGGTATAGTGACAGCACCTGCGACCCGGTCTCGGTCAGGACTGCACCGCCGCCGCCCGGACCGCCGCGGGTGCTTTCAACCACTGGCGCGCGAAACATCGCGTTCATCGTTTCGATCAGCATCCAGGCCCGCTTGTAGCTCATCCCCATCTCACGGCCCGCCGCCGCGATGGATCCAGTGCGCGCGATCCGATCCAACAACTCGGCCTTGCCGGGCCCCATCATCTCAGCATCGCTGAAATAGATACGGATGCGCAGGCGGGGACCAATGGGGCGTTCGGGGTCTGGAGTCATGTCTTCACGATCACTGCAAACAAGGCGTGCCATCCATGGTGAAGGCCCAAAAGAGATTGGTCAACTTGCGCGGGGTGTCCGCAGGATGATTGCGGCACCAGTGCGCGAACCAAGCCTGCCCGCAACTTTCTTCGGTCAAGCGGACCATCTTTTGCCACCCAAGAGGCTCCAGTGTAATCACTCCGCAAATGGCACTGACTTTTCCTGTCATCGGGCGAAACCAAGCCTATGCCAAAGCCGCCAGATACGCCCGCACCGCCGTCACCACATGGGCAAATCGATCGCCCCCCAAATGCACGCCGCCATACCAACGCGTCACCACGATGATATGATCGCGCAGCCCCTCGCGCTCCAGCATTTTCAGGATCACCGCCGCCGCACCAGCCTCTCCATCGTCATGCTTGGCAGGGCCATCTGACAGCAGCACAGCCCAGGTGTTGTGCGTGGCCTTGGCGAATTTCTTGGCGCGCTTCAGTTCAGCCAGAAATGCCTCTGCCGCGGCGCGGTCCTGCACAGGGCCACCCGACACAGCATAGCGCGAGCCACGATCACGCACGACATCCAGTATTTGTTTCATCAAGGCAACTTAGCGCGCCAGACGCCGCCTGCAAACCCGTTACGGGCGCAGGGACTCGATGGCCGCCTTGTTCGGGCAATAACCGGGCAAGGTTTCCGCCCGCACCGTGCGCGCCAGAAAATCCGTGCAGGGTGAGGAAGATTTGCAGCCATGGCAGGCTTGCACAAGGGCGGACAACTCGGCCCGGCTCAGCCAGCCATCGACCACTGCACCGGTCAGATTGACGCCAACCACACGCGCCGCGCCGCGTGTGTAACCCCAAGCCCGCGGATCCGCATCTACATAGCCAAGCATCGGATGCCTCCTGTCGTTTCAAGCAGAATGCCTGCGACCCAATCGCATCGCCTTGATGCAGATCAACGCAGCTCCGCCATAACGCCTGCAACGGTCGCCTTGCGCTGCGCATTGGCGGGGTGAGTGCCCAGAAACTGATCGCCGGGGTCGGGCAAACGGTCGAAGAAGGCCGCACCGCGCAAAGGGTCATAGCCCGCATGAAAAGCGATTTCAGTGCCCAGCGCATCAGCCTGCAATTCGAATTCCTTCGAATAGCCGCGTGCCGCCATTCCGGCACCGATCTGCTGTGCCTGCTCGATTCCCGCATCGCCCATGCCAGAGGCCGCCGCCAACACCCCGGCCAAAATCGCCCCGGTGGCAGCCGATTGCTGCGCCTTTGGGATATGTCCGGAAATGTGATGCGCAGCCTCATGGCCCAGCACAAAGGCAACCTCATCCGCGTTGCGGGCATCCGCAATCAGCGCCAGTGTAAAGGCAAGTATCGGACGGCCCTGCTTGTCCAGCGTTTGAAAAGCGTTGGCGGGCTGGCCCGGACGGTCGTCAATCACGATGCGGAAATCACAGTTTTCGGCTCGGCCCACGTCGCGGCAATAGGCCTCTGCCACCGGCTCCACCCGCTGCACCACGGTCAGAAAATTTCGCGCGGCCTGCTCGGGCGGCAAGGTTGCTGGGGTGCCGTAGGATGCCGGTTCCGGCATTGGGTCCGGGCTGGATTGCTGCGGATAGGGCACTGGGGCCACGCAGCCTGCCAATGCCAAACCTGCCATCAGTGGCCATAAACGCATCTGCTCACCTTGCTTTTGTCGCCTGCCGATTTTTCGGCTTGGAACAGATATAGCAAAACCCGGTGGGCTGGCACAGCCCCGAACTGCAGATGCGCAAACGACAGCGCAACGGCAAACACCCCGGCTTTGCCTTCGCAAGACCGGGGTACAAGGCAATTCAAGCGGCGGCTATGACGGTTGCACTTCGGCTTTGGCGGCAGCCTTGGCCGCAGCACGGGCGGCTTTGGCAGCAGCAGCGGCGGCTTTTCCTGCGGCCTTGGCATCTGCGCGCTCTTTGGCCACCACCGCAGCCGCCGCTTTGGCTGCGGCCTTTGCGGCGCTGGCGACGGCTTTTTCCTCGGCGGCCGCCTGTTTGGCAGCGGCTTTGGCGGCCACCCTGGCCGCTTTGGCGGCAGCTTTGGCAACGGCAGCCTCTTGGCGCAGGAATGCCGCGCGTTCGGCACGGTTCATTGCGGCCAGCATGGCCTCTCTTTCGGCCGCGGCGGCAGCGATGACGGCCAGACGGTCGGCCTCTTCTTTCAGCGCGGCGTCAATGGCTGCCTGCCGCGCCTCGGCCTCGGCCGCAAGTTGGCGGGCCAAAGCGTCTGCGGCCTCTTGGCGGGCCTGCTCTTCTGCGGCCAACTGGCGCGCGCGCTCTGCTGCAGCGGCCTGTTGTTCTGCGTGCCAGCGGGCATTCCAATCCGCTATCCATTCTGCCTGCCACCGGGCCTCTGCCGCGGCGATCACGCGCTGCAATTCAAGCCGTGCCGCTTCGGACTGCAGGTCGGCCTGCATTTGGGCCTCTCGCCGTTGCTGCTCGATTTGCTCGGGCGTCAGGGGGGCTTCCGCAGGCGGCTCCACGACTGGCACCTCTTCCAAAGGCGCACCAGCGATGGGCGGTTCGGTCACGGGTGGTTCGGGCATCGGCTGCGGATCGGCCGGTGGCGGTTCGGTCGGCGGCGGTTCGGTCGGCGGCGGTTCGGTCGGCGGCAGAGTGTCCGGCGCAGAGGTTTCAGGCACCATCTGAATCTCGTGCGGATCTGCCGGGCCCGCCAAAGCAGGCAATGTCAAAACACAGTGGCTGGCAACCACAAGGGCCGCCAAAGTGGCAATACGTGTCATCGCATCCATTCCATTTGATGACCCTGCAATTCACCGCAGGGCTGTTTCGTTCCCAAGCACTCAACCCTGAAAACTTGACTTAAATGCGTCTGGCGCGCGGCCATTCCGTGCTACACTCTGCTACAGCGGCGATTGCGCAACAAACCCAAGCTGCGACGAAGCCAAGGGAGTTCGCGCATGTTCACCATCGAGCACGACTTTGACGCCACCGTGATCACCCTTGTCGATGAGGGAGCCGGCACCAGCGCCTTGCAGGAAGACGTCACGATTGAGGCGTTTGAAGACTGTGTCGTGCTGCGCCAGGTCGATCCGCGCACGGACGAGCCGGTGTCAATCACCCTGTCTATGACCCAGCTCGCCGATCTTGCGGCGGCTCTCGATCTGCCCGAGGGCAGCTACCGCATCGCGCCAAAGCCACAAGGCGGCTGACGATCCCGCCAATTCAATTAAAATCTGGTTTCATCTTGGCCCAAATATCCATCTTGGCTGCGTCTCAACAAGCGCACCCTCAATCCAGCCGGAACACCTTGTCGCGCGAAGTGGCCCCCCGCAGCAATGTCAGCCGGGTTTTCGCGACCCCCAAGGCATGCGCCAAAGCTTGCGCCACGGCGGCGTTGGCACGACCATCCTCGGGCGGATCGGTGACGCAGACCTTGATCCCGCCTTCATCGGTGATGCTGTGGCGCCGCGCGCGTGGGGTGACGCGGCAGTGAAACTCTGCCCCCGCCGCCGCCCTGTCTGACCACTCACCTTTGCGCATCCCTCATCCTGACCAGCCCCTACGCCAGCTGCAAGGGGTCACAGCGCTGCCCACCCTTGACGCCCCGCGCAATCCCCGCCACCCATGGCAACCGAAGGAGCCGCCCATGCCCACCCCAAACCACGCCGCCCTTGATTTCCTGCTGCATCGCGCCTCGCATCCGGCCAAGCTGTTTGCCGGCCCGGTGCCCAGCCGTGACCAGCTGCGCCTGATCCTGACCGCAGCAGTCCGGGTGCCCGATCATGGCAAGTTGGAACCATGGCGGCTGGTGGTGCTGGAACCCGCCGCGATGCCGCGCATTGCCACTCTGGCCGAGGCGCACGCACGCAGCATCGGCGCGGATGCCGCGAAAACCGCCAAGGCGCGAGGTCAGTTCGATTTGGGCAAGCTGGCGGTGGTGGTCATAGCCTCTCCCAAAGTTTCCGACAAAGTGCCCCCCATGGAACAGCTGCTGTCGGCGGGCGCTCTGTGCTTTGGCATCGTGACTGCCGCCACCGCGGCCGGTTGGGGGGCCAACTGGCTGTCTGGCTGGCCTTCGCATGACGCGGCCTTTGCCGCTGCTGCCTTCCAATGCACCGCATCCGAAACCGTGGCTGGCATCATCCACATTGGCACCCCCGGCAACACGGGCCAAGACCGCCCCCGACCCGACCTCGACCGTCTGATCACATGGGCCACATCATGATTTTCTCCTCTTTCGGCAAAGCCTTGGCCCAGATCAGCGATGGACGTTTCCTGCGCGTGGTGGTGCTTGGGGTGATCTTGTCAATCGCCCTGCTGACCGGCGTTTACGCGGCCTTCCTTTGGCTGCTGGAAACCTTCGTCCCGAACTCGGTGGAAATCCCCTACATCGGCCCGGTTGGCGGCATTGACACCCTGCTGTCGTGGGGGTCGTTCCTGCTGATGTTGGGGTTGTCGGTGTTCCTGATGATCCCGGTCGCATCGGTGTTTTCCGGCCTCTTCCTCGAAGACGTCGCCGCTGCAGTTGAAGATCGCCATTACCCCCAGCTGCCCCCGGTGCCCCGCGCCAAATTCATGGACAGCCTGATCGACACCGCCAATTTCATGGGCCTTTTGATCGCGCTGAACGTTGTGGCATTGGTCTTTTACGCCTTTGCGGGGCCGTTCATCCCGGTGGTCTTCTGGGCGATCAACGGCTTTTTGCTGGGCCGCGAATTCTTCACCCTTGTCGCCACCCGCCGCATCGGCCGTGCAAGGGCCAAGGCGTTGCGCAAACAGCATTGGGGCAAGGTTTGGCTGGCGGGCACGCTGATGGCCGCTCCCCTGTCGATCCCCTTGGTCAACCTGATCATTCCGGTGCTGGGTGTTGCAACCTTCACCCATATGTTTCAATCGCTTGTCACCGAACCCCGGCGCAGCGACATCCCGCCAGTGCCGCGTTAAGGGCCGGGCGGGGCCATCTTCAGAATGCCGAACACATCCAGATCATCAATGCCAAACCGACCCGAGGTGATCACCAGATAAAGCGTCACAAAAACGATCAGGGCCACCACGGTCGTGATCTGTGCCTTGCGCTTGATCATGGCGTCTGCCGGGGCGGACCGGGGCGTGCCCGGCTCAACAACGCCTTCCTGTGCCTGACTGCGAAACCGCAGTGGCAAGACACAGAAGAACACCATGAACCATGTCACGGAAAACAGCACTAGCGCGGCGGTGATGGTCATACTTGCTCCAACTCGATCAGGCAGCCGTTGAAATCCTTGGGGTGCAGGAACAAGACCGGCTTGCCATGCGCCCCGATTTTTGGTGCGCCCGCGCCCAGAACCCGCGCACCACTGGCTATCAGATGGTCGCGCGCGGCCAGAATGTCATCCACTTCGTAGCAAATATGATGGATGCCACCCGATGGATTCTTGTCCAGGAAGCCTTGGATCGGGCTGTTTTCGCCCAAGGGATACAGCAGTTCGATCTTGGTGTTCGGCAGTTCGATGAACACCACTGTCACACCATGATCCGGTTCATCCTGCGGCGGATTGACCTTTGCCCCCAAGGTATTGCGGTACTGATCGGCCGCGGCTGTCAAATCCGGCACTGCAATCGCGACGTGGTTCAGGCGGCCAATCATGGCGGGCTCCATTTCCGTGGTTGGCGCGGTTATGGGTGGCAAAGCGGTCCCCGGCAAGGGGCCTCTGCGCCGCACCCCGGAAGAAATTTGCATCAAACGCGGCGGGATTAACCACGCCTTCACCATCCGGGCGCATTCTGACATTGCCGTCCTCAGAAAGGTGCTGCAATGCCCTCCCTTCGCACCGACCCCTTTGCGCGCCCCCTGCCCAAAGGCTTTGCCATTCCCGCAATAGGCTCCGCCCTGCCCTTGC